>NZ_JBVVQO010000017.1:0-130663 GCF_055811215.1 Mesorhizobium sp. WSM4819 | reverse complement strand
CAGTAGGGCAGTAGGGCAGTAGGGCAGTAGGGCAGTAGGGCAGTAGGGCAGTAGGGCAGTAGGGCAGTAGGGCAGTAAGGCAGTAAGGCAGTAAGGCAGTAAGGCAGTAAGGCAGTAAGGAGATGTTAGTCGGCTGAAAGTTTGCGGATTAGGAGCCGAAGAAGCTTTCCCACACTTTCGGTGCTCGCCAATAATGAAGCCGCTGTCCCGTTCGGCGCGATGCCGGTACGCTCAGCGATCAGAAGCTGCGTTTCCAGCTCCTTCAGTGACCCTTGAGCGATACGGAGAAATTGCTGATAGGAACACCGTACCTCTCTGCCATAGCCTTCCGCTATGTTCGCCGGCACCGAGCTTGCGGCGCGCCGCACTTGGCTGGTCAGTCCATAAAGTTCCTCCTTCGGCCAGGATTTCGTCGCGCCGTAAACCGCCACCGCAAGGTCCATTGCCTGCTGCCAAACTATTAAATCCTTGTAGGAACCCGTTTTCTCAGTCATTTCCCCTACTCCCCTACTCCCCTACTCCCCTACTCCCCTCCCTAAACATTCAACAACAGATACTCCCGCTCCCACGGGCTGATCACTTCCATGAAGGTCTCGAATTCCGCCCGCTTGATCGCCGCATAGGTGGCGGCGAACGACTTGCCGAGCAGCGCGCAGAGTTCCTCGTCGGCTTCGAACAGGTCGACCGCCTCGAGCAGGCTGCGCGGCAGGTCGATCTCGGCCGCGTTGGCGGTGGTGAGAACCGGCGGTTCGGCCTTGATCTTGTTGGTCATGCCGATCAGCCCGCAGGCGAGCGATGCGGCCATCGCCAGATAGGGATTGGCGTCGGAGGAGGGGATGCGGTTCTCGACGCGTCTGGCTGCCGGGTCGGAGCGCGGGACGCGGAAGGCGGTGGTGCGGTTGTCGTAGCCCCATTTGTTGTTGACCGGCGCCGAAGCCGACTGCGTCAGCCGGCGATAGGAATTGACGTAGGGCGCAAACATCACCAGCGCGTTCGGCACATGTTTCTGCATGCCGCCGAGGAAATGGAAAAAGGCTTCGGTTTCCGAGCCGTCCTCGGCAGAAAAGACGTTCCTGCCGGTCTTCTTGTCGATGATCGATTGGTGGATATGCATGGCCGACCCGGGCTGCCCCTGGATCGGCTTGGCCATGAAGGTGGCATAGATCTCATGCTTCAGCGCCGCCTCGCGGATGGTGCGCTTGAACATGAACACCTGGTCGGCCAGTTCGATCGGATCGCCGTGGCGCAGATTGATCTCGAGCTGGCCGGCGCCTTCCTCGTGGATCAGCGTGTCGATCTCCAGGCCCTGGCTTTCGGAGAAATGGTAGATGTCGTCGATCAGTTCGTCGAACTCGTTGACGCCGGCGATCGAATATCCGGCGCCACCGCCGATCGCCCGTCCCGAACGCCCGACCGGCGGGGTCAGCGGGTAGTCCGGATCGGGATTCTTGCGCACCAGGTAGAACTCGATCTCGGGCGCCACCACCGGCTTCAGCCCGCGCTTGTCGTAAGCGGCAAGCACACGCTTCAGTACGTTGCGCGGCGTGAACTCGACCGAGCGGCCGTCCTGGTGGACGAGGTCGCAGATGACCGCCGCCGTCGGGTCCTCTTCCCACGGCACCACGGTCAGCGTCGAAAGGTCCGGCATCAGCTTGAGGTCGCCGTCGTCTTCCGGATAGTTGAAGCCGTTGCCGTTCTCGGGGTAGCCGCCGGAGATCGTCGTCATGAACACCGCCGAAGGCAGCGCCAGCGAGGTGTTGGAAGTGAATTTCTTCGACGGCATCATCTTGCCGCGCGCAACACCGGCCTGGTCGGGGGTGATGCATTCGATATCCTCGATGCCGCGCCACGCCAGCCAGGCGCCGACTTCCTTCCAATTTTTCACACCACGTTGATTTTTCACAAAGGCAGGCGTGCGGATACGTCCTCCGCGGCTCGACGGACGGACTTCCTTTTTTGCAGGCGGCATCATTCACCAGATTGGGTTGCGGATTTGGGAGTATAGCCGGGGCCGGTGATGGAAGGGAAGGGGAGCCGGCCCTGCCTTCGCCCGGCAGTTGAAAATCGCTCCAGGCAGCTTAGGTTCGAGGCAAGTCCAATGACCTCGGCTGAAGACGTCGAATGCGGAACCATGAATTGACCACGATCGGCTTCGATGCCGATGACACGCTCTGGCAGAACGAGCAGTTCTTCCGCATCACCGAAAAGCGCTTTGCGGCGCTGCTCGCCGATCATGCCGAGGAGGAGCACATCTCGGCAAGATTGCTGGAGGCCGAGAAGCGCAACCTCGCCGTCTATGGCTTCGGCATCAAGGGGTTTACCCTGTCGATGATCGAAACGGCGATCGAGATTACCGAGGGCCGCGCGCCCGCCTCGGTGATCGCCGAAATTCTCGCCGCGGGCCGCGAGATGCTTGGCCATCCGATCGAGGCGCTGCCTCATGCGCGCGAAACCGTTGAAAAACTGGCGGATGCCTATCGCCTGGTGCTGATCACCAAGGGCGACCTTTTCGACCAGGAACGCAAGCTGGCGCAATCGGGTCTCGGTGACCTGTTCGATGCCGTCGAGATCGTCAGCGACAAGAGCCCAGCCACTTATACCAGCATCTTCAGCCGCTACGGTGATGGCGCCGAAAAAAGCATGATGGTCGGCAATTCGCTCAAGTCGGACGTGGTGCCGGCCATCGAGGCCGGCAGTTGGGGCATCCACGTGCCGCATGAGCTGACCTGGGCGCTGGAACATGTCGAGCCGCCGGTCACCGCGCCTCGCTTCCGCCAGATAGCCGATCTCTCGGAACTGCCCCGGCTTGTCGAAAGCATCGGGAAAGCCGGCTGATCGCGTGTCTCGGCGTCGGACCGGACGTGCGCGGCAGGCGTATCGATGCCGAACATTTGCGCGTCGCAATCCTTGTTGTCGGCTCCGCCAAAGAGCCGCGCTGTCGCTGACCCTACATCGCGCGGCCCCTCCATCGCGCGGCCCCTCCAAACGCGCGGCTCTTGTACAATCGATGCTGCAAAATCGTTTTCTACTTGCAAATCAGTCGCAATTGCAGAATATGCGACAAGCGCGGCGTCACAGCGCCCGCGCCGCATGCGAGCAAATCGCGACAGGAGATTTTGATGATCGAGAGATACGGGCGATGGGTTGCCGTCGGGTTGATAGCTGCGGTTTTCGCTGCGGCAGTGGCTTCAAGCCCAGCGAAAGCGCAGGAAAAATTCAAGGCCGTGACCACCTTCACCGTCATCGCCGACATGGCGAAGAACGTGGCGGGCGACGCAGCGATCGTGGAATCGATCACCAAGCCGGGGGCGGAGATCCACAATTACGCGCCGACGCCGGGCGACATTCAGCGGGCGCAGGGCGCACAGCTCATTCTGTGGAACGGACTCAACCTCGAACTCTGGTTCGAAAAATTCTTCCAGAACCTCAGCGACGTGCCCGGCGCCATCATCTCCGAGGGCGTCCAACCGATGAGCATCGCCGAGGGGCCCTATAACGGCAAACCGAATCCGCATGCCTGGATGTCGCCGACAAACGCGCTGATCTACGTCGACAACATCCGCGACGCCTTCGTCGAGCACGATCCGGCGCATGCCGAGACCTACAAGGCCAATGCAGAAGCCTACAAGGCAAAGATAGAGGCGGCCGTCGCGCCGATCCGCGATAAGCTTGCCTCGATCCCGCAGGACAGGCGCTGGCTGGTGTCGAGCGAAGGCGCTTTCTCCTACCTCGCACGCGATTTCGCGCTGAAGGAGCTTTATTTGTGGCCGATCAACGCTGACCAGCAAGGCACCCCGCAGCAGGTTCGCAAGGTGATCGACGCCGTCAGGGACAACAAGATCGTCGCCGTCTTCAGTGAAAGCACCGTGTCGGACAAGCCGGCCCGGCAGGTCGCGCGCGAGACGGGGGTCCATTACGGTGGCGTGCTCTACGTCGATTCCCTCAGCGAGGCGGACGGCCCGGTGCCGACCTATATCGACCTGCTGCGTGTGACATCGGATACAATTCAGAAAGGCCTCGCCGCAGGGCTGTCGCAATGAACGAAGCCGTTCCGCCTCTTGCCGCCGCGTCGCAGGATGCGGGAGGCGGTCTCGCCGTGCGCGGCGCGACCGTCACCTACCGCAACGGCCTCACGGCGCTGCGCGATGCGAGCTTTGAAATTCCGACAGGCACGATCACGGCACTTGTCGGTGTCAACGGCTCGGGCAAGTCGACGCTGTTCAAAGCCATCATGGGCTTCGTGCGGCTGGCAAAGGGAGAGATTCTTGTTCTCGGACGGCCGGCCGCGGCCGCGCTGAGAAAGAACGTCGTCGCCTATGTGCCGCAGGCCGAGGAGGTCGACTGGGACTTTCCAGTACTGGTCGAGGACGTCGTCATGATGGGGCGTTACGGCCATATGGGCATGATGCGCATTCCGAAGGCTGCTGATCGCGAGGCGGTTACATCAGCGCTTGCGCGTGTCGGCATGAGCGATTTCCGCAAGCGCCAGATCGGCGAGCTTTCCGGCGGGCAGAAGAAGCGCGTCTTTCTCGCTCGGGCGCTGGCGCAGGACGGGCGCGTCATCCTGCTCGACGAGCCCTTCACTGGCGTCGACGTCAGGACCGAGGACGCTATCATCGAACTGCTGCGCGCGCTCCGGGACGAAGGCCGGGTGATGCTGGTCTCGACGCATAATCTGGGTAGCGTGCCGGAGTTCTGCGACCGTGCCGTGCTGCTCCGGAACACGGTCCTTGCCTACGGGCCGACTGGCCAGACCTTCACGCAGGCGAACCTGGAAAAGGCTTTCGGCGGCGTCTTGCGTCATTTCGTGCTGGGCGGCGCCGGGCTGCATGAGGACGACGACAGGCGCCGCCTTGCCGTCATCACCGACGACGAGCGGCCACTGGTCTTCTACGGAGAGAACGGAGCCATGCAGCACAAGATGCGGGAACCGGACGAATGAGTGTCCTGCTCGAGCCGTTCGGCTACGAATATATGCTCAATGCCATGTGGGTGTCCGCCCTGGTTGGAGGTGTCTGCGCCTTCCTGTCCTGCTATCTGATGCTGAAAGGCTGGTCGCTGATCGGTGACGCGCTATCGCATTCGATCGTGCCGGGCGTCGCCGGCGCCTATATGCTGGGCCTTCCCTTCTCGATCGGCGCCTTCTTCTCCGGCGGGCTCGCCGCCGCGGCGATGCTCTTCCTCAACCAGCGCACCAAGCTGAAGGAAGACGCCATCATCGGCCTGATCTTCTCCTCCTTCTTCGGCCTCGGCTTGTTCATGGTGTCGCTGTCGCCGACCTCGGTGAATATCCAGACGATCGTGCTCGGCAACATTCTGGCCATCACTCCGGAAGACACGCTTCAGCTCGCCATCATAGGCTTTGTCTCGCTCGCCGTCCTGCTGGTGAAATGGAAGGATCTGATGGTGGTCTTCTTCGACGAGAGCCATGCCCGCTCGATCGGCCTCAACCCGAGCGCGCTCAAGATCATGTTCTTCATGCTGCTTTCGGCCTCCACGGTCGCCGCGCTCCAGACCGTCGGCGCCTTTCTCGTCATCTGCATGGTGGTGACGCCCGGCGCGACCGCTTATCTTCTGACGGACCGCTTTCCGCGCCTGCTGGTCATCGCGGTTCTCATCGGCGCGGTCACGAGTTTCACCGGCGCCTATGCCAGCTATTTCCTCGACGGCGCCACCGGGGGCATCATCGTCGTGCTGCAGACGCTGATCTTTCTCGCCGCCTTCTTCTTCGCTCCCAAGCATGGAATGCTGGCAGCCCGCCGCCGCTCGGCGCAAGCCTTGGAGGCCAGCCTGTGAGCGTCCTCGATACACTGCTTGCCCCCTTCCAGTTCGGCTTCATGGTCAATGCGCTGATTGCTTCGGTTCTGGTCGCCGTGCCGACGGCGCTGCTCTCCTGCTTTCTCGTTCTCAAGGGCTGGTCGCTGATGGGCGACGCCATCAGCCACGCCGTCTTTCCCGGCGTGGTCATCGCTTACATCCTCGGATTCCCCTATTCGATCGGCGCCTTCGCCGCCGGGATGGTCTGCGCTCTCGCCACCGGCTTCCTCAAGGACAACAGCCGCATCAAGCAGGACACGGTCATGGGCATCGTCTTCTCCGGCATGTTCGGCTTCGGCCTGGTGCTCTACGTAAAAATCCAGTCCGACGTGCATCTCGACCACATATTGTTCGGCGACGTTCTGGGCATCGGCCTGCGCGACATCGTCGAAACGGGGCTCATTGCTGCGATTACGGCCGGCATCATCGGCATCAAGTGGCGCGACTTCCTGCTGCACGCCTTCGACCCGGCTCAGGCGCGCGCGGTCGGTCTTCGGGTCAACCTGCTCCATTACGGCCTGCTTTGCCTGATCTCGCTCACCATCGTCGGCGCGCTGAAGGCGGTCGGCATTATCATGGCCATCGCCATGCTGATCGCGCCGGGCGCCATCGCCTTCCTGCTGACAAGGAAGTTCAGCGCCATGCTGATCCTGTCGGTGGCGATTGCGGTCGCCGCATCGTTCCTGGGCGTCTATCTGTCCTTCTTCATCGACAGCGCACCGGCGCCGACCATCGTTCTCATGCTGTCTGCCGCCTTCATTGCCGCCTTCGTCGTCACCACACTCAAGGCGGGCCGAATGGAACTCGGCGAGGAGGGCTAGAAACTGGCGGTCATTCTCTGGTTTGACGAGAGCGACGCTGTTTCTGGATCGGCTTCACGTAGATCTCCAGTCTGTGGCTGATGATCGTGAATCCGTGCTGTCGAGCGATTTCCTCCTGGAGCCGCTCGATCTCCGCCGACTGGAACTCGATGACATCTCCCGTCTCGATGTTGATGAGATGATCGTGATGCTCGCGGGGGACGGTTTCGTATCTGGCGCGCCGATCGCCAAAGGTGTGTCGCTCCAGAATGCCCTTTTCGCGCAGAAGGCTGACGGTGCGATAGACAGTGGCGAGCGCGATCGTCGGCTCGATGGCGACAACACGGCGATGGAGTTCCACCACATCCGGATGGTCGCTGGATTCGGATAGAACGCGCATGATGACGCGGCGCGGACCGGTGATGCGCAGCCCGAGTTCCCTGCAAAGCGCGGCGATGGTCTGTTCTGAGGACATGTCATGATCCGCCAATATCGACAGCCATGTCGCGAAGTCGGAACATGCCTGCGGATTTGTTCGAAGGTGCTATCCCAGATGCGTCGCAATTGCAAAAGGACATCGGACTGGGTTCGCTGTCAGGCGGTCACATACTGACATAAGAGATTCAGATCCGATCGCAAGAAGCGAGGAGGGAGCCGGATAGGACGCCGGCTAGCTGCGTCCGAGCCCGATCAAATGGTCGATCACCGGCTGCAGCCGTTCGGTCGTGATCGGCTTGACGACCACCGCATCGACGACGCTCGACAGGCCGAGGCTCTCCGGTGTGCCGCTTTTGGTCGAGAGCAGGATCACCGAGGGACGCGATCTGCCCGAGATGCGCCGCAGCGCGTCGATACGCGACATCAGTGCGTCGCAGTCCTTGTTGTCGGCTCCGCCATCGAGGACGACCGCTCCGGGAATCAGCGAGCGCAGCGTCGTTGCCGCCGTTTCGGGCGATTCCGAGATCGGTTTGAGCCCGGATCGTTCGACGATTTTGGACACCACCACCCGGTTGACCGGCGATTTTCCGACGACGAGCACGCGGGTGAAGTCGGTGAGCATTTCGGGGTCCACATTCCGGCTCATCAAACTCAACTGGTTCACAGTGCGATTCAAGGGGCGCATGAGCAGGGCGGGTACTCGCAAGTTTCAATGCAGGGTTGTACTTTGGAAACAATTGCCGTGAGATCGCTGCCTATGTCAAGCTGAAATGGCCGGCGTCGAGAACATCGCAAGAAAGCTTAAAATTTAAAGCGAGTTCTTTTCTTGCCGTCCATGCAAACTGGCTGTGCAAGTGCAAATCACCTGCGCAGAGAACTGCGCAGGTGATGCCGCCTCCGCTACCAGGATTTCGTCGGATTTCGATCAGCCGACGCTCCGCTGCGTGACGATGACCGGGATCAGCAGGTCGCCCCAGTTGCCGTCGCCGCCATGGTGTCGTGCCGAGCGCACCAGTTCCACCGACACACCGGCCTCGACCGCCTTCATCACCGACTGGTTGAGCCTGTGCAGGTCGTTGGCCAGCATGCGGATGGTCGCCTGCTGGTCGACGGTCATCGTGGTGGCCTGTTCTTCGGCCCGTTCTTTGACGCGGCTTATCGATGCCATTGGTCTTCTCCTTGCGTATTTTTTACCCTTTTTGGGGCGTTGCCTCTATTTTGTTGCGTTCGTGCTATTCCGCCGCCGGTTTGAACTGGGCGTGCTCGGTCGATTCATGCATGGCCGTGGTCGAAGACCGGCCACCGGTGATCGCCATCGACACGGCGTCGAAATAGCCGGTGCCGACTTCGCGCTGGTGCTTGGTCGCGGTGTAGCCGTGGGCTTCCGCCGCGAATTCAGCCTCCTGCAGTTCGGAATAAGCCGCCATCTGACGCGCCTTGTAGCCGCGGGCGAGTTCGAACATGCCGAAATTGAGCTGGTGAAAACCGGCCAGCGTGATGAACTGGAACTTGTAGCCCATGGCGCCGAGTTCCTTCTGGAACCTGGCGATGGTGGCATCGTCGAGGTTCTTCTTCCAGTTGAACGACGGCGAGCAATTATAGGCGAGAAGCTTGCCGGGATGGTGCCTGTGCACGCCCTCGGCGAACTTTTTGGCCTGCGCCAGATCGGGCTTGGAGGTTTCGCACCAGATCAGGTCGGCGTGGGGCGCGTAGGCGACGGCCCGTGCGATGCAGGGCTCGATGCCATTCCTGACTTGATAGAAGCCCTCCACCGTACGGCCGGCGCCATAGTCGACGAAGGGCTGGTCGCGCTCGTCGATGTCGGAGGTGAGCAGCTTTGCCGCTTCCGCGTCGGTGCGCGCGACGACCAGCGTCGGCGTGCCCATGACGTCGGCGGCAAGCCGCGCGGCGTTGAGGTTGCGGATGTGTGCGGCGGTCGGGATCAGCACCTTGCCGCCGAGATGGCCGCACTTCTTCTCCGACGCCAGTTGGTCCTCGTAGTGGACGCCGGCGGCACCCGCCTCGATGAAGGCCTTCATGATCTCGAAGGCGTTGAGCGGTCCGCCGAAGCCGGCTTCCGCATCGGCGACAACGGGCGCGAACCAGGTGTCGACCGAAAGCCCCTTGCCTTCGGAGGTCTCGATCTGGTCGGCGCGCTGCAGGGTGCGGTTGATGCGCTTGACCAGTTCGGGCGCCGCATTGGCGGGATAAAGCGACTGGTCCGGATACATGGCGGATGCGGTGTTGGCGTCGGCCGCGACCTGCCATCCGGACAGGTAGATCGCCTTCAGCCCGGCCCGGACCTGCTGCATCGCCTGGTTGCCCGACATGGCGCCAAGGGCGTTGACGAAATCCTCTTCGTGGATGAGCTTCCAGAGCCGGTTGGCGCCCATTTCGGCGAGGCTCTGCCGGATCTGGACCGAACCGCGCAGCCGCTTCACGTCGTCCGGCGAGTAGGGCCGCTCGATGCCGTCGAAGCGGCCTTCCGGCGCCGAGGGGACGAGGTTGTAAAAATCAGTCATTGGTCGCTCCGACAGATCGTTGCTGGGATAGAAACGCCGCCTCATGGAAATTCCTGCGCCGTTTTGGTATGACAGCATTTACATTTCGGCGCGGGCCAGGCGAGGAAAACCAGAAGATTGGCTGGAAAATAACGGAAAACCTGTGTTGCGTTTGACAGTCAGGCGCTGTAAATTTGTCATGATTGTAAAAGGCCGGCATGGCAGCGCTGCGCGGGTGTCATGTAAATTCTGTCAAGGACAGCCGAGTGGCCGATCAAAAAATCTTCGCCGGGCCGCGCATCCGCCGCATCCGCAGCGCCAAGGGCCTGACCCAGACGGCGATGGCCGAAGGGCTCGGCATCTCGCCGTCCTACCTCAATCTCATCGAGCGCAACCAGCGGCCGCTGACGGTTCAGCTGATCCTCAAGCTGGCATCTGTCTACAAGGTCGACCCGCATGAATTGCAGGGCGAGGCGAGGGGGTCGGTCACCGCCTTGAAGGAAGTGTTTTCAGATCCGCTGCTGGTCGGCGAATTGCCTGGCGACCAGGAACTGATCGAGCTTGCCGAGGCGGCGCCCAACGCTTCCGCCGCGGTGATAAAACTGTTTCGCGCTTATCGCGAGCAGGCCGAGCGCCTTTCCGACCTCAACCAACTCCTGGCGCGTGAGGGCAAAGCGACGGCGCTGTCCGGCGCCCGCTTGCCGATCGACGAGGTGCACGAGATTTTCGAGCGCCGTCCGAACCATTTTGCCGCGCTGGAAGAGGAGGCCGAGGCATTCATTTCGGTGCTCGATCCCGGCGACGACCTGCTCGGTGCGCTGAAGGCCTGGCTGAAGCGCGAATACGGCATCGTCGTCAAGGTGCTGCCGGTCGCCACCATGCCGAACTGGCGCCGCCGCTACGACCGCCATTCGCAGCGTCTGTTCCTGTCCGAGCGCCTGTCGCCGTTCGACCAGTTGCGCGAGGTGGCGATGGAGGCCTGCCTGATCCGCATGACGGTCGCCGTGGCAAGCGAGATCCAGGCGCTGAAGCTGACCACGGATGAGGCCCGCCGGCTCGCCCGCTTCGAGCTTGGCCGCTACGCTGCCCACGCGCTGATGATGCCCTATCAATCCTTTCACGCAGCCGCCACACGCGCGCGTTACGACATCGACGTGCTGCGCTCGCGCTTCGGCGTCTCCTTCGAGCAGGCGGCGAACCGGTTGACCACGCTGCAGCGGCCGGGCACGCCGGGCGTGCCCTTCTTCATGCTCGAGGTCGACAACGCCGGCAACCGCTTCCGCAAGGCTGGCAGCCAGGGTTTTCCGCAGAGCCGCTTCGGCGGCGGCTGTCCAAAGCTTCCCGTGCATGCCGCCTTCACCCAGCCCGGCCAGATCTTCGTCGAGGCGGTGGAAATGCCGGACGGCGCCGAATTCCTCTGCGTTGCCCGCACGCTTGAGGGGCCGCAAGGCTCGTTTGCGGAGCGCCCGCGCCGTACCGCGCTTCTGCTCGGCTGCGACATCGGCTTTCGTGATGAGATCGTCTATGGCGCAGCACTGCCGGGGCCGGCTGCCGCTGCGGCCGGAAAAGCCGGACAGGGCACAAATCCGGCCACGCCGGTTGGCCCGGCCTGCCGGCTGTGCGAACGCATCGGCTGCCTCGCGCGCGCCGAGCCGCCGGTGACGCGCCCGCTCGGCCTCGACGAGATGGTGACCGGACTAAGCGCCTTCGATTTCCAGTGATGTCCGGGCAGGCGACTGCCGTCTTTGCCACAACCATCGCTGCCCGGTGGACCACGCTCCGCCGCTGCCTTTGCGATAGGCGAATGTGGCACGTTTCTGTCGTCCGCTGTGCATCGTGTTGCCTCGAAATCGCCGACAGTCGCAATCATGACCGATATATCATCATCACCGTTAGCCGTTTCGCCTGTCGTCTCGCCGCGTGACGAGCGTGTCGGCTTCCTGCTGATTTTCCTGTCGGCGCTGATGTGGAGTTTCGGTGGCGCCATCGCCCGTTTCATCGACGCCGGAGACAGCTGGACGGTGGTGTTCTGGCGCTCGGTCTGGGCCGCCGCCTTCCTCATCTGCTTCATGGTCTGGCGCGACGGCTGGCACGGCATGGTGAGGTTGTTCCGCGACATGGGCCTGCCCGGCCTTACCGTGGCGTTCTGCTTCGCCACCGCATCGACCTCATTCGTAGTGGCGCTTGCCTACACCACTGTCGCCAACATCCTTTTGATGCAGGCCGGCGTGCCGCTCCTGGCGGCGCTGTTTGCCTGGGTGCTGTTTCGCGAACGGGTAGCCTTGGCGACCTGGGTGGCGATTGCAGCCGTCATTGCCGGCGTTGCCATCATGGTATCGGAATCGCTCGATGGCGCGGTGTCGCCCATCGGCGACGGCCTGGCGCTGCTTATCGCCGTGATGTTTTCGATCGCCACCGTCATCACGCGACGCTTTGCCCATGTGCGCATGACGCCGGCGACCTGCCTCGGCACGATGCTTGCCGCCGCATTCGCGGCGTCGCAGGCATCGCAATTCGGCGTTTCCAGCAGCGACATGGGCTTCCTGTTTGCATTCGGCGTGGTCAATCTCGGTCTCGGCCTTGCCTTCTTCGCCACCGGTGCCCGGCTCGTCCCGGCTGCAGTCGCGGCACTGCTCGGCACTTTCGAGCCGATCCTCGGCCCGATCTGGGTCTGGCTCATCCATTCCGAGGTGCCGTCGGGACGCACCATCCTTGGCGGAACGGTCGTGGTCACGGCGCTGCTCGTCCATATCGGGCTCGAATTCAAACGTCAGACGCGGCCGGTGCGGCCGGGTGTCACCGGTATGCCGTCGCCTAATTGATGCAGCGCACGCGCCAAAGCGAGATGAGCCATTGACAATGGCGCAGCCGCGCGGGCAGGCTGTCAATACGGCAACAACAAGACAGGCTCATCTTGCCAAGTCTCCCCTCCGGCCCGACCGGGACCGGACAACATCGTCGTATCCCTGCCCGCGCCGTGGCGAGAGCCTTTGACGGCGCCGGAATGCCACCTGGATCACGACATGGAAACGGGGGGCTCGGCCGTTGCGCATCGAACCGCTGTCGTGTTGGCGGTTCGCGCTTGTCGCTTGTCGGAAAGCCCAATAATCTGAAGCAAACGCCCAGCCGCGCAGCCCCGCGACGAGCTGGCGATGGAACACTCATCAAAGGAGAGACGCATGATCCGCAAAGCATTCTGGCTTTCGGCGACCTCGGCATTTCTGGCGCTTTTCACCCTCGGCGCTCATGCCCAGGAGCGCGTCGTCAACGTCTATAACTGGTCGGATTACATCGACAGCTCGATCATCGACGACTTCACCAAGGAAACGGGCATCAAGGTCACCTACGACACCTTCGATTCCAACGAGCTGCTTGAGACGAAACTGCTTGCCGGCGGCAGCGGCTACGACGTTGTCGTACCGACCGCCAATTTCCTCGCACGCCAGATCCAGGCAGGGGTGTTCCAGAAGCTCGAAAAGTCGAAGCTGCCCAACATTTCCAACATGTGGGACGTCGTTTCGGAGCGCACGACCAAGTACGATCCCGGCAACGAATATTCGATCAACTACATGTGGGGCACGGTCGGCCTCGGCTATAACGTCAAGAAAGTGCAGGAAGCGCTCGGCACCGACAAGATCGACAGCTGGGACGTGTTCTTCAACCCGGAAAAGCTGGCCAAGCTGAAGGATTGCGGCGTCTATGTCCTCGATTCTCCGAGCGACATCCTGCCGAACGCCTTCAAATATCTGGGCATCGATCCCGAGACCACGTCGCCGGACGATTTCGCCAAGGCCGAAGAAGTGATGCTGAAGGTCAGCCCTTACATCCGCAAGTTCCACTCGTCTGAATATATCAACGCGCTGGCCAATGGCGACATCTGCCTGGCCGTTGGCTGGTCGGGCGACGTGTTCCAGGCGCGCGACCGTGCGACGGAAGCAAACCAGGGCGTTGAGATCGGCTATTCCGTGCCGAAGGAAGGCGCCGAAATGTGGTTCGACCAGATGGCGATCCCGGCCGACGCGCCGCATGTCGCCGAGGCGCATGAATTCCTGAACTACATGATGAAGCCGGAAGTCATCGCCAAGGCGAGCAATTTCGTCTTCTACGCCAATGGCAACAAGGCGTCGCAGCAGTTCATCGACAAGGAGATACTCGAGGATCCGGCGATCTACCCGGACGAGGCGACGCTGGCGAAACTGTTCACCATCACCCCCTACGATTCCAAGACCCAGCGCGTCGTCACCCGCACCTGGACCAGGATCGTCACCGGGCAGTAAGCGACAATCAGCGACCCCGGCAGGTGCTGCCTGGGTCAAGTCTTCTGGGGATAGAACGCGAGCACGGAGTGGGACATGAAATCGCTTGGCAGCATCCGCAGGGATTTCGCGCCATGGAACGATCCGAACACCAAGCCGTACATCCAGTTCGACAAGGTCACCAAGAAGTTCGGTGACTTTACCGCCGTCAACAATTTGTCGCTGACGATATTCGAGCGCGAGTTCTTTGCCCTGCTCGGCGCATCCGGCTGCGGAAAGTCGACGCTTCTGCGGATGCTCGCCGGATTCGAGGAGCCGACCGCCGGCCGCATCCTGCTCGACGGCCAGGATCTGCGCGGCATCCCGCCATACCGGCGGCCGGTCAACATGATGTTCCAGTCCTATGCGCTGTTCCCGCATATGACGGTCGAAAACAACATCGCCTTCGGCCTCAAGCAGGACGGCATGCCGAAGCCCGAGATCGCGGCGCGCGTTGGAGAGATGCTGAAGCTGGTCAAGCTCGAGCAGTTCGCCAAGCGCAAGCCGCACCAATTGTCCGGCGGCCAGCGCCAGCGCGTCGCGCTTGCCCGCTCGGTCGCCAAGCGGCCGAAGGTGCTGCTGCTCGACGAGCCGCTGGGCGCGCTGGACAAGAAGCTGCGCGAGGAAACGCAGTTCGAGCTGATGGATCTGCAGCAGTCACTCGGCCTCACCTTCGTTGTCGTCACCCACGACCAGGAAGAGGCGATGACCATGGCCGACCGCATCGCCATCATCGACAAGGGCGAGGTGATGCAGGTGGCGACGCCGGCGGAAGTCTACGAGGCGCCGGGCTCCCGTTTCGTCGCCGGCTTTGTCGGCAACGTCAACATGTTCGAAGGCAAGATTGCGCATGGCGAGGCGGGTGCGGCAAGCATCGATGCCGGCAACGGCATCACCATCCGCACTGAGCATGCCGGCGATGCCGCAACTGGCGCGGCCGTCGCCTTCGCCATCAGGCCGGAGAAGATCAGGATATCGTCGACGAGACCGGCCGGCGCCGTCAACGCCATCGAGGGCGAGGTCTACGATATCGCCTATCTCGGCGACATGACCGTCTATCACGTCAGGCTGGACGACGGCCAGGTGGTGCGAGCGAGCACGATGAACGCGGCCCGCATCACCGAGGATCCGCTGAGCTGGAACGACCGTGCCTGGGTGTCGTTCCGGCCGGATGCCGGCGTCGTGCTGACGCGATAGGGGCGGCCATGTCGAATGCCGCTGTCACCGCTGCAACAAGCTCTCGAGCCACCGCTGCCGGCAAATCCGCCCTGGCCAGGCTGGGAGAGGCCTTCGTTGGCCGTCTTGTCATCCTCATCCCGTATCTCTGGTTGGTCTTTTTCTTCCTTGTTCCGTTCGTCATCGTCTTCAAGATCTCGCTGTCGCAGACCGCGATCGCCATACCGCCCTACACGCCGGTGCTCGGCTTCGGCGACGGCCTTGCCGGTTTCTTCGCCCAGCTGAATGAGCTCAGCATCGACAACTACACATGGCTGACGCAGGACGCGCTCTACGTCAACGCCTATGTGACCAGCGTCATCGTCGCCGCCATCTCGACGGTGCTGACATTGCTTGTCGGCTACCCGATCGCCTACGGCATGGCGCGCGCCCCGGCGATGCTGCGCCCGACTTTGCTGATGCTGGTGATCCTGCCGTTCTGGACCTCGTTCCTGATCCGGGTCTACGCTTGGATCGGCATCCTCAAGCCTGAGGGGCTGCTCAACCAGTTGCTGCTCGCCACCGGCGTTATCAGCCAGCCGCTGATCATCCTCAACACCTATACGGCGATCTTCATCGGCATCGTCTATTCCTACCTGCCGTTCATGGTGCTGCCGCTCTATTCGTCGCTGGAAAAGATGGATTATTCGCTGATCGAGGCAGCCAAGGATCTCGGCTGCCCACCGACCAGCGCCTTCTGGAAGATCACCTTTCCGCTGTCGCTACCCGGCGTCATCGCCGGCTGCCTGCTGGTGTTCATCCCCGCCGTCGGCGAATTCGTCATTCCCGACCTGCTCGGCGGCTCACAGACGCTGATGATCGGCAAGACGCTGTGGAACGAGTTCTTCGCCAATCGTGACTGGCCGGTGTCTTCGGCCGTCGCCGTCATCCTGCTGTTGCTGCTGATCGTGCCGATCATGCTCTTCCAGCGGGCCCAGGCCCGCGCCCAGGAGCAGGACAGATGAACCCGACCTGGAGCCGCTTCAACATCACTTCGATCGTGCTCGGCTTTGCCTTTCTTTACCTGCCGATCGTCCTGCTCGTCGTCTTCTCTTTCAACGAATCGAAACTGGTCACCGTCTGGGGCGGCTTCTCGACCAAATGGTACGTCTCGCTGTTCCACAACCAGGGTCTCATGGACGCCACCTGGGTAACGGCCCGTGTCGCCGTCATCTCGGCCACCGTGGCGACCGTGCTCGGCACGCTGGCGGCTCTCACCTTGACGCGCTACACGCGCTTCAAGGGCCGGACGCTGTTTTCCGGCATGGTCTTTGCGCCGCTGGTCATGCCGGAAGTCATTACCGGCCTGTCGCTGCTGCTGCTCTTTGTCGCCGTCGGTCTCGACCGCGGTTTTGTCACCGTCACGCTTGCCCACATCACCCTGACCATGTGCTTCGTCGCCGTCGTCGTGCAGTCGCGCCTGCTCACGTTTGACCGCTCGCTCGAAGAAGCCGCGATGGATCTTGGCGCGCCGCCGGTGAAGACCTTCTTCCAGATCACGCTGCCGGTCATCATGCCGGCGATCGTGTCCGGCTGGATGCTGGCGTTCACACTGTCGCTCGACGATCTGGTCATCGCCAGCTTCACCTCAGGGCCTGGCGCCACCACGCTGCCGATGAAGATCTACAGCCAGGTTCGTCTCGGTGTGACGCCGGAGATCAACGCCGCCTGCACCATCCTGATCGCGGTTGTGGCGGTCGGCGTCATCATCGCGTCGCTCGCCAACAAGCGGCGCGAGGTCCAGCGCCAGCGCGACGAGCAGGCCGCTCAGCGTGGGTGACGAAAGGGGCGGCAGCAGCAAAAGCCGGCAGGAAGCACTTCTGACGACGACCGCAGCAGCTTCGTTGCTTACTCGCCGGATACCCCGCGGCTTATCGGCGAAATGAACGGCGTGCTCCACGTTCCGCCGATGAAGAACGAAGACTGGTTGGGACCTTGGCTATTTGTCTGCGTGGCTGGCTGGTCCGCCTGAATGATGCCGCCGGACAACGCCAGTCCGCGCCCGGCATAGGAGGCGATGCCGGAAAGCCAGATCTTGTACTTCGCCGAATTCGCTTCGGCCTTGTCGATCTTCGCCACACCGTTCGAAATGCTCGCCTTGAGTTCGGCCCCGTCGATCGGCAGCGTTCCGTCGGAGACATCGTCGAGCGCGAAGAACCCGCCCTGTTCATTGTGTTTGAGAAACGCCGGCAGGTTGAACCGGCTCAACGCGCCCTGGCCGAATTTCGCCGAAACCGAGCCGTCGGCGTTTTCGAAAATGGAATCCCAGGTTCTGCCCGGCCCCTTGAGGATGACCGAAACGGTTCCCGTGCCGATCGGCACCAGCCGCGTCATTCCGGCTGCGGTGCCAAAAGCGCCGCCGTCGATGTCGGAGGCGAGCAGCCTGATCTCGACCTGCGTGCCTTCCGGCTTGCGGTCGAAACGAAGGCTGCTCTGGATGTTGCCGCCAAAGGCCGATGCATCGGAAATATCGAAGACGGCAAGACCGTTCTTGACCTGGGCGGTGGCGGCGACGTCGGCAAGCTGGATGGCGCCTGCGGTGGCCTGCGCTGCCGACAGTCTGAGATCGAGATCGATCCGGTCGGCGACGCTTATGTCGATTTCGCCGGGGCCAGCGCCGCTCGTAGGCGCCAGGGGTGCGAAGGCGGAGAGAAACGACCGCAGGTCGAGCGTCTCGAAGGCGAGCGTACCGGCGATCACCGGCCGCGCCTCGCCAAAGGAGAAGTCCAGCGCACCCATTCCCGGATTGTCGTCCAGAGCGATCTCGGTGTTTTCGAATTTAATGCGGCCGGAGGTCGTCGTGAGCTTGCTGGAAACGGAAACCGAGCCAATTGCTGCGCCCGGCGCGATGCCGGCCCGCGACCATTCGAGCGCTCGCCTGAGCGAGGGTGCGGCAAATTTTGCCTGGCCGTCGAAAAAGGCATTCTCGGACATGCTGGCCACGCCGTCGAACGAAAAACTGGCAGGGGCCGCCTTGAAGGAAAGCGTCATCGGCGCCGCACCTCCGCCAAACAGCACCAGCGGGTTTGACGACGCGGCATCCACGGCGACGCTTTCGCCGCGCCAGATCCCGGTCGCCGACAGCGTCGCATTGCTGTTCATTGCGGCCCAGTTCGCCTGGCCGCTCAGGCTGCTCAGTATCTCAGCGTCCTTGCCATCGACGGAAGTCACCACGCGGCCGTTCCTGAACTCCACGGTGCCGAACGGATCAGCCGGCAGCTTGCCCAGGTCCGGCTTGGCTGGATTGGCGCTGACAACGTCGCGAGCGATGTCGATGGACCGGGTGATGCGCCCGCCCGAAGGCAGGGCGGGCAGGAAAAATCCATGTGCTGCGCGTTGAACCCTGATCGTCGGCCGGATCAGCCGCGCCGTCGAGAACACCACATTGCCACGCAACGCCGCCATGGCGGAGAGATTGACCTCGACCCGTTCAGCCTCGATCACCGGCGGCGCGTCGGTCTCTGTCCATTGCGAAAGCGTCACGTCGGCCAGGATGGCACGGAAATTCGGCCAGACCTCGATCCGTGGCGCGCCGTCGATGGTGACCCTGAAACCGCTCCAGGCACTCATTTCCCAGGCGATGCGGTCGCGCACGATACGGGTTGAGGCGACGAGCGGCAGGGCGGCAACGGCCAGCGCGATGACCAGCACGGCAACGCCGATCGCCCATATTCCGCGCCGGATCAAAGGTGATGGCATGTCGCCCCGTATGCTTCCGTTCCGACAAAAAATCGCCCGACGGGTGTAACCCCAGTCGTTTACCTACGACTTAGGGCTGACGCATTTCAAGTCTTTATGGCCCAGCGATGGCATTTGCGCATATCCGCGTCGCTCGGCCGAACAAAATCTTGCTCTGCTGCGTTGCGATATGCATAAGCGATGCCAATGCATGTCGCCAAAATGCGCAACGTTTTTGGATAACGACATGATAATAACAAAAGTCTAAAGCGCGTCGCGTGAATCTCTTCAAGCGTAACGTGCTTTAAGGAGGAACGATCATGGCTGGCGACGCACCGCTCTGGATACCGACCAAAGACCAGATCGACGCGGCGCCGATGACCGCCTTCATGCAGGCCGCGGCGGCCGCAACCGGCAGGTTTTTTTCCTCCTACGGCGATCTTCATCGTTGGTCGATCGACGATCGCGAGGCGTTCTGGAGCCTGGTCTGGGAGTTTTGCGGGATTGTCGGCGACAAGGGCGCCAATGGGGGCGCCAGCGGCGGGATCAGTGGCGGCGAGCACGTGCTCGTCGATGGCGAGAAGATGCCCGGCGCCGCCTTCTTTCCCGACGCCAAGCTTAACTTCGCCGAGAACCTGTTGATAAAAACCGGGCTCGGTGACGCCATCGTCTTTCGCGGCGAGGACAAGGTCGAGCGCCGGCTCTCCTGGAACGAGTTGCATGCGCTGACCTCGCGGCTGCAGCAGCTTTTCCTGTCGCTCGGGGTGAAAAAGGGCGACCGCATCGCTGCCATGATGCCCAACATGCCGGAGACGGTCGCGGCAATGCTGGCGACAGCCTCGATCGGCGCCGTGTGGTCGTCCTGCTCTCCCGATTTCGGCGAGCAGGGCGTTCTGGACCGGTTCGGCCAGATCGAGCCTGTCGTCTTCATCGCGCCCGACGGTTACTGGTACAATGGCAAGGCGATCGAGGTTGCCGACAAGATCGCGGCCGTTGCGGCAAAGCTCGTCACCGTCCGCAAGATCCTGATCGTCGACTATCTCGGCACGTCGACCGATGTGGCGGCGACCATCGAGAAGGCGACTGCGCTGGACGAGGCGGTCTCATCCTTCGCTGCCAAGTCGGTCACCTTCGAACGGTTGCCGTTCGCGCATCCGCTCTACATCCTGTTTTCTTCCGGAACGACCGGCATTCCCAAATGCATTGTCCATTCGGCCGGCGGAACGCTGATCCAGCATGTAAAGGAAGAACGGCTCCACGCCGGCCTGCTCGACGGCGACCGCTTCTTTTATTTCACCACCTGCGGCTGGATGATGTGGAACTGGCTGGTCTCCGGCTTGGCGTCGGGCGCAACCCTTCTGCTTTATGACGGGTCGCCCTTCTACCCTGACGGCAACGTGCTGTTCGACTTCGCCGACGCAGAGAAGATGACCTATTTCGGCACCTCGGCCAAATTCATCGATTCCGTGCGCAAGGCCGGCCTCAGGCCGATCAACACGCACGATCTTTCCAGCGTGCGCACGATCTCCTCCACCGGCTCGCCACTGTCGCCGGAAGATTTCCGCTTCGTCTATGGCGGCATCAAGAAAGACGTGCATCTCGCCTCCATCTCCGGCGGCACCGACATCGTCTCCTGCTTCGTGCTCGGCGTACCGACCCAACCGGTATGGATCGGAGAGATCCAGGGACCCGGCCTCGGCCTCGCCGTCGATGTCTGGGACGACGACGGCCAGCCGCTCAGGCAGGAAAAGGGTGAGCTCGTCTGCACCAAGGCGTTCCCGGCGATGCCGATCGGCTTCTGGAATGATCCCGAAGGCAAGAAATACCACGCCGCCTATTTCGAGCGCTTCGACAATGTCTGGTGCCACGGTGACTTCGCCGAATGGACCGCCCATGGCGGCCTGATCATCCACGGCCGTTCCGACGCGACGCTCAACCCGGGCGGTGTGCGGATCGGCACGGCGGAAATCTACAACCAGGTCGAGCAAATGCCGGAAATCCTGGAAGCGCTGTGCATCGGCCAGGATTTCGACAATGATGTGCGGGTCTTGCTGTTCGTGCGGCTGGCTGCCGGCGTTGAACTCGACGCCGAGCTGGAAAAACGCATCCGGGCGAAAATCCGCAGCGGCGCGAGCCCGCGCCACGTGCCGGCTAAAATCGTCGCCGTCGCCGACATTCCACGCACCAAATCGGGCAAGATCACCGAGCTTGCGGTGCGCGACGTGGTGCATGGCCGTGCCGTCAAGAACAAGGAGGCGCTGGCCAATCCCGAAGCGCTCGAGCTGTTCCGCGACCTGCCGCAGCTGGCCGATTAGTTTCTCGAGGTCAAGACATGCGATCCGTCACGCGTTCAAACGGAGCCGAGCATGGTTAACGAAATATCTCGCTCGAATTTACCTAGATTTCATGAGTGGTACACATTGGTAAATTATTCGCGGTGCCGGTAAGGTTTTGTTAAGGGCCGACATCGATAGTCGTGCGTAACTTGAGGGAGAAATCCCGTTCCTCTAAATCCCCGGAGGATCTGAATTCGCTCAAGCCCCCGATGTACAGCAATCGATCATTCAAGGCGTCCTGTTGGACGCCTTTCTTTTGTGTGCCGAGCATGAGCCAAAGTGGACACCGGTTTTGGGAAAATCCGGTGCTTAAACAAAGAGATAGAGCGGCGACACGGACGACTGAAGATCCGCTGCCCTAATCCGCCAGCACGCGGGTCGACGGGAAGGCGACTTCGACCAGGGTGCCCTCGCCGGGTGTCGAGTTGATGGTGAACCGGGCCCGGTTCGCCTCGACCATGGCCTTGGTCAGCGGCAGCCCGAGACCGGTGCCGTCACCGCGCCCGCGCTTAAGCGCGTTGAGCTGCTTGAACGGCTTGAGCGCCTGCTCGATCTCGGACTGGCTCATGCCGATGCCGGTGTCGCGCACGCGCATCACGACGTCGCCGGAGTTCTCGTAGGATGTCGATACGATCACCTGGCCGCCGGCCTGCGTGTAGCGGATGGCATTCGACAGGATGTTCAGCGCGATCTGGCGCACGCTGCGCAGATCGGCCACCACTTCCGGCAGCCGGGAGGCGAAGCTGGAGCGGATGATGACACGTTCGCGGTTGGCTTGCGGCTGCATCATCGCCACCGTCTCGGCCAGCGTGTCGTTGAGCGACACTGCCTCATAGGCCATCTCCTGCTGGCCGGCCTCGATTTTCGAAATATCGAGCAGATCGTTGACCAGGTCGAGCACATGGTTGCCCGACCGGTTGATGTCGCGCAGATAGTCGCGGTAGCGGTCATTGGCGACCGGTCCGAATTTCTCGTCGACCATCAGCTCGGAGAAGCCGATGATGGCATTGAGCGGCGTGCGGATTTCGTGGCTGATACGGGCGAGGAAGTCGGTCTTCTGCGAGGAAGCGCGCTCGGCCACGGCGCGCGCCTGGGTCAGATCCTCTTCGGCCCGCTTCCACTGGGTGATGTCGCGCACCACCGCGCAGAAACCGCTGTCGTTGGGCAGCCTGCCGATGGTCATGAACAGCGGAATGAAGCGCCCCTGCGCCTCGCGTCCGATCACCTCGCGGCCGTCGTTGAGCACGCTCGCCACGCCGGGCTCAGACAATCCGTCGAGATAGTCTCGCGCGGCGCGCTGGCTTTCGATCGCGAACAGCGAGACGAAGGGTTTTCCGGTCACCTCGTCGCTGTCGAAACCGAACAGCGCCTCCGCCGGTCGGCTGATCGAGCGGATCGTTCCGTCTCGGCCGATCAGCACGACGCCGTCGGTCGCGGTGTCGATGATGGTGCGCATCTCGGCGATGCGCGCCTTGAGCTCGAAAGTGTCCGGCTGAGTCTGATCGTCGGCGGCACCTGCTGCCTCGTCGTCGCCGGAACGGCGCACGACCAGCATCAGCGCCTTGCCGCCACGCCAGGGAACCGAGCGCAGAATGGCCTCGATCGGGAACTCCTGATCGTCACGCGTCTTCAACCGCAGCGCGTGATCGGTTCCATCGGAGGCGCTGCCGTCGTAAGGATCGGCAAACAGCGCGTCGAGGCCACCGGCATCCTCCAGCTGGTCGAGCGTGTCATAGCCGGTCAGGCTGAGGAATTCCTCGTTCGCATAGTGAAGGTCGTCGCCGGAATGGATCAGCAGCGGCACCGGCAGCTTGCCAAGGATCGAAATGTCCGGAGCCTTGTTGTCGTCCGCGGTCGAAAAAGCCGACGGCACGAACCCTTCGAGCTTGAGCGGCGGCACCGGCAGGCGCGGCCGCTCGACCGTCGCCGGCTCGACGTCGCCGGCATCGCCGATGCCATCGGTTGGCGAACCGGTTTCGCCGTCATCGGGTCGCGCCGAGTCCTCGCTGTCTTCTGCATCGCGGAAATCGGCGGCCGTCATGCTGTCGGCGTCTTCGGCGATCGATCGACTGGCGGCGTCGGTGGGCTCAGCGATCTCCTGCGCCGGTTTGTCCGGCTCGGAGACCGGCGCACCGTCGCCATCGGCGGCGACGTAGTCCCGGTCGGCATAGTCGAGCAGCGAGCCTGAGATGTCGGACACGGTTGCTTGCGGCTGCTCACCGTCGAGCCTTGCGACATCCTTCTCGTCTTCGACATCGGTTTCGGTCGGTTCCGCCGCAGCCGGCTCTGCCGCAATTGCGGCGTCGGGCTGTTCGGTCGGGGGATTGTCCTTCTTGAGCCGCTCGCCGATCTCACGGAATGCACTGCGTTCCAGCGTCGACAGGCCTTTGTCGTTGGCCGGCTGCCTGTGCTCCGCCAACCGGATCACCTTGTCGGCAAGGCGCCGCTCCGGCTTCGGCACGATGGTCAGCGCCGGCACCTCGCCCTGGAACGGGTCGGTTTCGTCAGGCGTTTTGGCGACTTCCGGCTCGACGGCCACGGGGACGTCGGCATTGCCGACAAGCGCCATGCCGATCGCTTCCGGATCGACCACCGCATCGCCGGTGCGGGCAACGCCGAAACCGCGAAAGCCTTCGAAGGCACGGCTGCGGCCGTAGACGGGCAGCGCCGCCAGGTCGACGGGTATCTTGAAATCGGTGCCGGCAACCGGCCACAGCACCGAGCGGCCGGACCAGGTATCGCGTCGGTCGAGCAGGCCGGCGATGTCGCCGGTCGCATCGAGGTCGAAGGTGGCCGCCACGTCCCTGAAGCGCCGGCCGATCACATCGGCGGCAGGCTCGCCGACGAGTTCCGCGAATTCCGGCGACAGCGCACTGAATCTGCCCTCGGCGTCGGTGCGCCAGACGAAACGCAGGGGCGCCGCCGCGCGGTCGATCGAGGGGGTGGCATTTTTGACCGGGGAGGCGGCCCTGACGGCATTTTGTGCGAAGCTTTCCGCCGAAGCATCCGCCTCGACAGGACCGGATGCATCCGGTCCCGGCTTTTGCGCCTCCTCCTCGCTGGCGCTGAAATACCAATGGTCATGCTGTGGAGGTATCCCGCCGGCCGCTTCCGGACCCTGCTCGGTTGAATCAGGCGCAGTTGAATGAGATCCGCTCGAATCGAGCCCAGTGGAATCGGGCCCACTGGAATCGGGAACATCATGCTCCGCCGACAGCGAAGTGTCTTCGTCGGCTGCCGCAACCGTCTGCACTGCCGCAGCCGTTTTCGCGACTATTGCCGGCGGGGTGTCCTGTTGTGCTTTTGGCGGGACTGCGGCATCGACCGCCGCCCCTGCGCTGAGCACGGCAGCAGGGGCTGCTTCGGAGTCCAGCTGGTTCTCGTCGATCACCACCAGCAGGTGCCGCTCGTCAGTCAGCCGGGCGAGGCCGGCCGGGTAGGAAGCGGTGCTGCCAGGAACCAGGCGTTTGACGACGCGACCGCTCTCGTTCGCAACATCGGCGACAAGCGCTGTCAGCGTTTCGGGCAGGATGCCGAGTGCCGAAAAACCATCGGAAGCGGCCTCTATGTTGCCGTTGGCATGGACGAAGGCGATGAAATGACCGTCTTCGGTAAAGCCGCTGATGGCCCGAGCGGCAAGCTCGGCGGCGCTGCGCGAGCCGGTCTGCGTCGCCGGCACCGCCAGCATGATGGCGTTTTCGCCGTCAGGCATTGTCACCTCGCTGGCCAGAAAGCCAACCGCGCGGCTGGTCAGCCCGGTTGCCAGCCGCACCGTGATGGCGCGGTCGCGGCCGATCTGTGGAAAACCGCTTGTCGCCATGATCTGGCGCCTGGCGATCGGCGGCAAGCCGGCCGAGGCGCCGATGATCGCCTCGATGGCGGGGTAGCCGAACACCGCTGCCCCTGGTCCGTTGGCCCAGATCACCTGTTCGAGGTCTGCCGACAAAAGGGCGATCGCGTCGCCGGCGGCAAAGCGCTGGCGGACCGCGTCGAGCACGGCGACGTCGAGGAAGGAGTAGTTTTCAGACGGCATGCGCTTTGGGAACCCTTACGAAGCGGGCAGTTTGCAGTTAACGCTTTGTTAATAAAAGCCGACGGTGCGAAGGTCCACAAGCCATAGCGTGCAACCGCCGGAATCTCTGGGCGCGTGGTTAACGCTGGGAGAGAAAATTTATGGTGCGCTGCAACAAAGATATTGCAATGCACAAGATTTGCCTTTATATTGCCATCATACATGAACGAGACGGCTTTCCTATCGAAGCCGCTACCACTGCAAAGGATGGAAAATTGTCCAGGACCAAGACCGCTGACACTATCGAAAACGTTGAATTCCCGAGCTTCGACGCTTCCAAGGCCACCGACCAGATCCGTGCTTTCGCCGAAAAGGGCGTCGAGCAGTCGAAAGAGGCCTATGCCAAGCTGAAGACCGGCGCCGAAGAGACCCAGAAGGCCCTTGAATCCACCTTTGAGACCGCCAAGAGCGTTTCCAACGACCTGTCGCTCAAGACCATTGCCGCTCTGCGCGCCAATACTGAAGCCGGCTTGTCGCATTTCGAAGCTCTGATCGGCGCCAAGTCGCTGTCGGAAGTCGTCGAACTGCAGACCGCATTCCTGCGCAAGCAGGTCGAGATGACTGTCGAGCAGGCAAAGGATTTCCAGACCGTCGCCTCCAAGGCGGCCGAGGACGTCTCCAAGCCGATCAAGACCGCCTTCGAGAAGGCGATGAAGGAAGTTAAGATCGCCTAATATTTGCGCATAGTTCGAAGATGCAACAAAAGGTCGCATTTCTTCGAACAGGATTATGTGAGATATAGTGGTCCAAGCGAATACCCGGCGGGTGGAACCTCCTCCCTCTGCTCTCCGGGATGACCAGCCAGCACCTCCTCCCGCTGGCTCGGAACAGGAAAAGGCCGGCACCTCCTCCCGCCGGCCTTTTTCTTTGCCCGGCGAATATGATGTCGGTGCTGGAGCACCCTTTGCCTACAGCGCCACGCGCCGTCCCGCACGCGCAAAGCGCGCTGCGGAACCCTGGGATTTTGCGCATGATCCCCAGCGAAATCGATTCTGATTTTCCGGGCCATGCGCGGCCAAAAGCCTTGAATTAAACTCCGATAGCCCGTATGGACGCATCGCCGAACGACAGAGCGGGTCTCGGAGGATGAACGTTCCATCCCGCTCAGGCGAACGTGCCGTTGTAGCTCAGATGGTTAGAGCGCCGGATTGTGGATCCGGAGGTCGCTGGTTCGATCCCAGCCAACGGTACCATTGGTGCACGGTCGCCTTCTTCGGTTGCGGCCGCTTCTCTTGGCTACAGATGTCCGTTCTTACGGAGGGACCGGTCGGTGCCCCGCTTGGTTCGGATTCCTGATGCATGTTGCGCAAAAGCATGCCCTCGGGCCTGACCCGGGCCTGACCCGAGGGTGCGCAGCGTAAAGCGCGTCGCATGAATTCCTTCAAACGCGACGCGCTTTAGCCGTTGTCGAGCTTCCGAGTAACGGCGATGTAATGCGAGATTTAGTTACCCACCATCTCAGGCGACACGTGCAGCGAAGATGTCCTTCTTCACCACCGCATGCACCCCCCAGTTTCCATCGACAACCTGGGTGATGCCGAAGTCTACGCCGATCGACATCAGGGAAATCGCCTCGTCCTCTGTCAGTCCTTTGGTTGTCATGAGGAAGTGGCGCATCTTCCGGAACGCATCGCGCAGCGCTCTGTCGACAGACGACTTCGAATAGATGTCGCTCTGAGCGCTCGGTCCCAGTTCCTCAAGATAGTTGGCGTAGGAAAACCCATGCACCAGCCAGTCCGTTTGCGTCTCGAGCATGGGGTAGTTGAGCTCCTCGAGTGGTGTGCCGGCTAGGTCCGCTTTCTTGTGCAAGATGAGCTGGAACGTGCCGGTGAGCGAGCATTCGATCGCCGTCCCGCATAATTCGCTGTCGCCTTGGCTGGCATGGGGATCACCGACCGAGAGCAGCGCGCCGTCGACGGAGACCGGATAATACATCGTGGCGCCCTTGCCGATGCGCCAGTTATCGATGTTGCCGCCGGTGTAGCTCGGCGGGATGGTGTCTACGACGTCCGCTTCTTTCGGTGCCAGTCCGATCGTGCCGAAATGCGGGCGAATGGGCAGTCTCACGCCCTTCAGCACATCGTAGTTTCGTTTGGTCAGGCTGTGGTCGACCGGAACCCCGGGATAGTCGATCGTGTCATGCCTGACGCCGAACGGGTCAGTCTGCGGCACCCATTGGAAATTGTAGACCGCTTCGGCCCAGCTTTTGCCGCCGGCAACGTCGACCTCGTAGATGGTGACGACCTCGCGCTTGGTGCCGCCAAGGAGATCGTTGTAGTGGAAGCCCCAATTGGCCGCCGCGTTGGAGCCATATGATTTGCCGCTGAACTTGGGATTGCCAGAGGGACGCGGCCCGCAATCGAGAATCCGCACCTCTAATATGTCGCCCGGCTCCGCGTTGCGGACATAGACCGGGCCGGTCATGATGTGCACGCCCTGCCCCTCACCAGAACCTTTCTTGTACTTGGCCGGGTCGGTAGGGCCGGCACCGCGGCGGTCGACGCCCTTCTTCTCTTTCGTCCAGAGATAGACGCTCTCTGCACCCTCGTCGCCGTCGACCATGCGCTCCAGGTCATCGCCCGCATGGTGGGTGAGCGACTCGATCGTGACGATGTCGCCGGAATTGACCTCGATGCGCGGCTTCAGCGATTTGCTGAAGTAGCCCCAATGCACGGTCTCGGCGTTGGCTGGCAAATAATGATAGGCGCGTTGTGCAGGCAGCTTCGATGACGTGGCCTGCGCCAGTGCGGGTGTGACCAGCGAGATGCCACCGGCGCCCAGCGTGGCCAGACCGCTGGCCGCGAACAGGCTCCCCTTCAGAAAGCCGCGTCGCTCGGCATTTAGATCTTGCTTCAATTTGTTGTAGTGAAGCTCGAAATGCGGACAGCTGATATCATCGCCTTTGCACATGAACAGTCCCCTTGTTTTTGTTGGAAGGAATGTGCGCGATTTTATGCATCACGCGCGCCATCGGCAATCCAGCCAGCCGGCCGCGAAATCAATGCGTCGCGCTGTTGCCTAAATAAATACGGGTCAATTCAATGGCTTACGCTCACGCCGGCAAGACCGGCGAGCTTGAGCTCCGCCTGGTGACAGGGTAAAGTCAAGAGATTGTTCGCATGCGCACAAAGACTGTCGCCGGCGTCGCGCTAAAGTGAATCTCGGCGGGCGGGTCGCCTGATGGACGTAACGCGCCCCGGAAAGGCCGCTGCAGTATGCAACAAGGACCCTCTTCTCTTATGGTTGCTGCTCTGCGATCGATCGACCATCTGCCCCTCGAACACCGCGACAAGGCGTGGCTCGACTGGTTTGAGGAGCTCTCGCTTTCCGCGTCTGTCGACGACCAGCCGATCCCGAGAGGCACCATGCACCTGCGGGCAGCGAACGCCACCACGCGCCTCGCAGACGTCTCTGGTACACCCCAGCGCATCGTGCCGATGCGCCGGGACCACGGGATTCTTTTCGCTCTCATCGTTGCTGGGCGCGGGCGTCTTGTCGCCCCGCACCAGGCGTTCGATCTCGCTGACGGCGACATGATGGTGCTCGGCACGGCCGACGACTGGTCTATGACCTTTCGCAGTGACTTCCGCGCGTTTATACTTCAGGTGGCCGCCGGTCCGCTGGAAGCACGGCTGGGCCGCAGCGGCATCCGCTTGCCGAAGGTGCTGGGCAGCACCGTCGTCGCTGCGGTTGCGAAATCCGGATTGCGAACGCTGGGCTCCAATCTCGAGACTTCCGGTGCGGCCGATCTGACAGCCGCCGAAGTGGCTTTGACGGAACTCGTGGCAAGCGCCCTGCTTGGTGAGGTACGTGAGCCCGCTGGCAGCCTGACCGGGGTGCAAACGGCGCATTTCAGGCGCGTCGCGGCGACGATTGACGCCCGGCTGTCGGACCCGGATCTTGCCTTGGCCCTGATCGCGAGACTGGAAGGGCTTTCCGTACGCTACGCGCAAAAACTGTTCGAGAGGCGCGGCGAAAGCTTCTCCGAATATGTGCGCCAGCAGCGCCTCGAACATTGCCGCATCGACCTGGCGGATCCCAACCATGCACATGAAAGCGTGGCCGCGATCGGACAGCGCTGGGGCTTTCGCGATCAATCGCATTTCAGCCGCACTTTCGGTGCGACGTTTGGAATGAGTCCCAGGCAGGTGAGGCGCGCCAGGTCGCAGACGGAGGAGGTTTATCCGCTGCGCGGCAAACCGGACGGCCGCAAGTCGGCGGCGGCGCGGCCGGCCCCGATGCTGCAGGCCGCTATGAATCGCCCGCCAACGGCAAGAGCGCGCGAACGCACGGACCATTGGCATTTGCCAGCAACAGCGGAGACCGTGCATTGGGGCTTTTTCAGCCGCTCGCTGCCGCCGGTGTTGCGCGTCGATCCGGGCGACTCAGTCACCGTTGAGACACTCACTCAGCACGCGGGCGACGACTGGCAGCGGATGGTGACGGGTGACAGCGGGGCTGAAAGCGTGTTCGATTGGTCACCCGAATACAAGCGCGTCGACCGTCGCGGGGCCGGTCCGGCAAACGCTTCCATCTTCGGGCGCGGCGCTGGCGAAGGGTTCGGCGTTCACGTCATGACTGGCCCGATCTATGTGCGCGGCGCCGAGCCCGGCGACGTGCTCGAGATCGAGTTCGTCGAAATTCGTCCACGGCCGAGCGCTGCCTTTCCCGGCAAGGCCTTCGCATCGAACGTATCGGCGTGGTGGGGGTATCAGTATCACGACCTTCTGGACCGGGATGCCAAACGCGAAACGGTGACTATCTTCGAGATCGACATGCGGTGCCTGGCCGCAGCGCGGCCGCTGTACAGCTACGAATGGCAGCCGCAGACCGACCCCTTCGGCGTTGTCCACGCGACGATCGACTATCCTGGCATACCCGTCGACCACAGCAAGGTTTCGCATCGCGACTTGAGTGGTAGCGGCGTGCGCATACCGGCGCGCCTGCATTTCGGGTGCATCGCGGTGGCTCCGCGCGAGGCCGACCTGGTCGATTCCATCCCGCCGGGCTATTTCGGCGGCAATATCGACAATTGGAGGATCGGAGCCGGCGCGAAGCTTTATTTGCCCGTTGCGGTTCAGGGCGCACTGCTCTCGCTCGGCGATGGACATTTCGCGCAGGCGGACGGCGAGATCAACGGCACGGGTCTTGAGTGTTCGCTGACCGGCGACATCATCATCAAGCTGCACAAGGCGGGCGAAGGGTGTCCGGCTTTCCTGCGCGGTCTCAACTCGCCGCTCATCGAAACCGAGCACAGCTGGGTGATAGAGAGTTTTAGCCATCCCAACTACCTCAGGGACCTCGGCAGCAACGCGCAGTCGGACGTCTACAAGACATCCACCATCGAGTTGGCGCTGCGCAACGCCTTCCGCCAGACGCGTCGATTCATCATGCAGACATACGATCTCACGGAGGACGAGGTGTTGAGCATCATGTCGCTTGCCGCCGACTTCGGCATTACGCAAGTCGCCGACGGAAATTTCGGCGTGCACGCCACGATCACCAAGGCCGTGTTCGGCGAGCGACAGCACAGCCAGCGTACCGCTCGCCCCTGACCACCCATGATCAGAGATCACGCAGCGGTTTCATTGATGGCCCCCACAACTCCGTAGCGTGCTCTTTTAGTGCCACCTCGAGCGCCTGGCTTAGCGGCACCGCCCTGGAGAATAGGAAGCCCTGAGCCGTTCTGCAGCCGAGCTTGTACAGAATTTGCCGGTCCGCCTCTGTTTCGACGCCCTCGGCCATGACATCGATCCCGAGCGCCCGACCAAGATCGATCACCGTTTTGACAAGCAGCCGATCTTCCCGAGACTTGGCCAAGCCGCGAATGAAGCCTTGGTCTATTTTCACCTTGCGTATCCGGCTGTCCTTGAGCGACGCCAACGTGGAAAAGCCGGTGCCGAAGTCATCGAGCGCGATGGAAATGCCGGCATGTGAAAGCCGTCCGAGCTTTTCATCCAGTCTTTCCGGGTCCACTGGAGATTCTTCGGTAATCTCGATTTCGAACATCGTTGTCGGGAGGTCTTTTGCCGCCAGACCATTCAGAACCATGTCGTCGATATCGCCGGCTTCCAATTCGCGCGGCGAAACATTCATTGCCACACGAACGTCTCGACGGTCAGCTTTCACCAAGCCGTCGATAAGAGCACAACAGTCGGAGAATACCGTTTGCGTTAACAGTTGAAGCATTCCGGTTTCGCGTGCGGCTGTCATGATTTCGGGTGGAGAGATGGAACCATGGATCGGATGGGACCACCTCAACAGGGCTTCGAAACCGATCACGGCTTCGGTGTCGAGTCTCACGATGGGCTGGAACCAAGGTGCCACCCTTCTCGCCTCTATCGCCGAATGAAGGTCGCGTTCGATGGACTGGCGACGTTGCAATTCCCTGTCGAGTTCGGCATCGAACAGGCGAAATTCGTTCCTGCCACGACGCTTGGCCGTGTAGAGGGCGACATCCGCCCGCAGCAACATTTCCGTCAGCCCCGGCCTTTCAGCCAGGTATATTCCGATCGATGCACCGATCCGGACGGACGCGACCTCACGATAGGGGCTGGCGACTTTGGCTATGATATTGGATGCGAGGGTACTGGGAGAAAGCGAACTCCTGAGTGAGGGAAAAAACAGCACGAACTCATCGCCGCCGATACGGGCGAGCGTTGAGCCTGCCGGCGCTGCCTGCTCTATGCGGCGGGCGATCATGACGAGCAGTTCATCACCGGTCCTGTGACCGTAGGTATCGTTGACAGATTTGAAGCCGTCCAGATCAATCAGCATTGCAACGAACGGGCCGTCCGTATTCTCGAACTGATTGATCGCGTGTTCGAGGCCCCGTCTGTTGAGAAGGGCCGTTAGGTGGTCCTCCCTGGAATTGCGCTCCATTTCCGCCGCAAGCCGCTCCGCCTCATGTCTCAGGCGGCTTGCTTCGCGGAAGCGGGCTTGCCCTACAAACGAGCCTCGAACCAAGCCGCCCACGAAGAGCAGAACGGCAAAGGCCAGAATGTAATCTTCAAAGTTGCCTTTCGCCAGCAAGCAAGCCATCGCGACCACAAGCGGCGGCGTGATGAAGTTGATCGCGGCCGCGGCATATGAACTGCCGTATGTAACCGCACCAGCTGAGATGCCCGCCAGAATAATCAGATGCAACGGCGCTTGCGGCGTTGTGTAGCCAACGGTAAGGACGGCAAGAAAGGACCAGGCAAACCCTGACAGAAGAGAAAGGATGCCAAACCAGCGAAGCCGCTGCGAAATCCCTGTTAAATCGTCCTGATCCCCCGTCTCGTTTAGCTGATAACGGGCGAGTCCGAGGCGGGCGGCATTTATGGCATTGATAACCAGGAACCAGATTGCGGCGGCAAAGCCCCCGCCAGAAAAGGCCTGCACCGTCAAAATCAGGCCTGATAGCATAGTGCTTATCGGCATCGATACGAAGAGACCGGCCTTCAGATCAGCAAGCTGATCTCCGAGGATTCTGGCCTCCAGCGCGTTTTCTTTCTTTAGGGCCATAGACCAGTCGGTTCGCTTCCCATGCCGATTCGCAACGTAAGCTTATGCAAGCCCACTGAAGGACGGGTTAACTACTCAGCTTGTATCAGCCTTCTGCGAGGCCTTTGTATGAATCCTCCTCATTTGTGCGGTGATAGAGAACATGGATCGGCAGCATCCTGACGCTCGGGAACAACTTAAGGCGCGTCGCATGCATCCGTTCAAACGCGACGTGCTTGGGGGCTGCGCTGCCTACCTGTCAGCCGCAATCGTCGCCTGCAGCCATTGCGTGATGGCGTCGAAAGCGATCGGTTTGGTCGTGTCGACGTCAAGCAGCGGTCCGCGCCGCAGCGGCTCGGCGCGCTTGGCCAGTTCGATCAGTTCAGGGATGTAAGCCGCGCCGGGATGGCCGGCGGGACGCTGGTCGAGCCGTGCGCGATAGCGCTCGGCAAGAACCTCGCCAGGCGCATGGCACCAGATCTCGGCGGTCTGCTCGACGCCGGCGCTGCGCAGGTGATGCTCGAGCACCTGGCGCGGCTGGAAACCGAACCAGGCGTCGACGACAAATATGGCGCCCGCCGGGGCCTCGCCGACGACCGACCAGATGGCCTGGTAACTGGCGCGGCCGAGTATGCGGTTGAATTCGCGATCGCCGCCGCCGAGCACTTCCAGGAACGGGTTCTTGATCGTATCGAGCGCCAGCAATGGCCAACCCATGTGCGCGGCGATGCCGCGCGAGACCGTGCTTTTGCCGCTGGCGGGGATGCCGTTGACGAGCACGGCGCGCCGGCCGGGCACGGCGCGCCTGGTGCGATCGAGCCGGGCGGTCGGCAAGGATACTGGCGAGGCTTGTGCAACTGCTGATTGTGCAACTGCCGCTTGCGCGGCGAGCGCTTGCAGACCGGCGCCGATGACCCCGGCGTCGTCACCCAGTTGCGCCGCTTCCACCGGGCATTGGTACCAGGGCGCCAGGGCAGGAGCCCTGGCAAGCGCCCGATGGGCCGCCAGGCCAAGTCCGCCGCCGAGCAGCACCAGGTCGGGGTCGAACATGGCCACGGTCGTGTCGATTGCCGCACGCAGCGGCCCGGCCCAGGCTTCCAATATACCACGCGCCAAGGGATCGCCGCCCGCATCCCGGGCAAAAAGCTGATCGACCGAAACGTCCGGACCGAGGCCTGCCCGCGCGATATGACGGCCAAGTGCGGTACCTGAGCTTGTGGTTTCAACGCAGCCGCTCCGGCCGCAGACGCACGCTTCGCCTGATATGTCGACGGTAATATGGCCGAGCTGCCCCGCCGTCCCCTTGCCGCGGACGATCCGCCGGTCCTGGACCACGGCACCGCCAATGCCGGTCCCGATCGTGAACATGACGATGCTTTCATGGCCTCTGGCGCCGCCCAGGGCCATTTCCGCGACCAGTGCCATGTTGCAGTCATTGTCGATCACCACGGGCTTGCCCGCCAGGCTTTCCAGTCGTTGCGCAGGGGAGACCGAGGCGAGGTTGACATAGCCCCCTGACAAGACCGCGCCAAGCCGCGCATCGACGCGGCCGGGGACGCCGATGCCGACGGCCGCAACTTCGGGACAATCGAGCCGGCGCACCATTTCGGCGATCCGGGAGAGCACGAGCTCGGGGTCCGGCGCGCTTTTCTCGGAAATGCGCTCGAGGATTTCGCCCGTGCCGGAAACACGGGCGGCGCGCAGATTGGTGCCGCCGATATCGATTCCTATGGCCATCGAACCAGAGCCTGTTCCATTTCGACTAAATCGAAATGGGGCTCTATCTCTTTGTTTGACCATGATCTTCTCCGAAAACCGGTCCCCACTTTTCGGGATCATGGTCAGAGGCATGACGTCCCGTGCGTGCCTGGTGTGAATGTCGGATAACTACAGCGCCGCGCATCCTGGTGCGCACAGGACGCTATAGTACTTTTATTTGCGCATGATTCTTTTCGAAGATCGACTACGATTTTGCATCGCGGACCTTCGGTTCTGGGTCATCGAGCTAAGCGGCTTTCTGCCGGTAATTTCCGATCACCGCCTGAAGCTCGCGCAATCTCGACACCGCGATAGTCCTGAGCCTTTCACGCTGAATGTCACGGTCGAGCGAGATGCAGTCCTTCCACAGCGACCGGCCGGCGATGACGCCTGACGCGCCGTTCCTCATCGCGATCTCGACCTGGCCCAGGAAGGTTGCGTGGTTGACGCCGGCGGAGAGGACCGCCCAGGGCACCTCGCCAGCCATGCTGCTGATCCTGGCGCAGGCTTCCGGCGTTCCGGGATAAGGAAGCTTGAGCACCTTTGCCCCGCATTCCAGCGAAATACGGGTGCCCTCTTCGACGAGCCAGGGGATCTTGGCCGTATACTCTTCAAGGCTTTCCGCTTCGAGCTGATAGGTCAGGAACTCGACGACGAGCAGGAGGTCCTCTTGCGCGAAATCGGCGATGCATTGGCGCAGAATGGCGACATTATGCTCGTTCGCCTCAGGCCTGTCGGGCCTGAGATAGACCATGATCTTGCCGCCGGTGCCGCCGAGCTCGCGCACGCGGCGCGCGCCGATGCCGGGAACGAGACGCGAAAGGCGGTAGCCGGCAGGCGAGACGTCGAAGCCCGAAGCGTCGAGGCCGATGAGCAGAGCCGTATCGCGGCTCAGCACCCCGTCATCGACAACCCGCGGCACCGCGCAGAGCGGGTCGAGCAGCACGCAGGATGCCTGGCTGGCGAGGTATCGCGTGATGTCCGACTTGGTGTCGCCCAGCATGTCGTTGGTGATCTTGGCCTGTTCTTCAGGGTCCGACGCAAGCAAGCTTCGCATGCCGCCGCGCTGGTCACAGGCGATGGCCATCATCGCCCCGTCCTTGCCGCATATCTGCTGGTAGCCGCGCAACTCTGCGGTCGTCATCTTTGTCATGGGTCTTCTATCCGATGTTGGCGCCCATTCACCGGGGCGCAGATCAGTGGAAACAAGAAAGGTTCAGTTTTACCTGCCTCCCGACAGGAGGTTTTGCCGCTTTGCTGTGCTATCGGACCGAGAAATTCGGCCTTGGCCGCAATCTGCCGTGGAAACCAGCCTACGTTGCGAGTCAGCCGGATTTGCGCGATAACTCCCATCGGTCGATGGGTCTGTAACACATTGCTGAAAGGAATTGCAAGCTGTCTGCACCTCCCGCACAAGATGCAGCCGCATCGCGGACGATGCTGCATACGGTCGCCAAACTGCACTATGAGGCGGACATGTCGCAGGTCGATATCGCGCGGCGGCTTGGCGTCTCCACCGCGACCATATCGCGCCTCCTGCAGCGGGCGAGAGCGGAGGGCATCGTGCGGATCGAGGTTCTCGATCTTGCAACCCCCGAAGTCATCACCACGCAACTGGTCGAGGCACTCGGGCTGCGTGACGCGGCGGTCATCGAAACGCCGTCAGCCGGTGCGCTGGCGGCGCTCGCTGCGCCGCTCGGCGCCTTGCTCAAGCAAGCGGGACTGACAGCCGGCTCGGTCGTCGCCATCGGCTGGGGGCGAGCCATTCGCCAGGTGATCCAGGCAGGCCTGCCGCGCATTCCCGGCGTTCTTACCGTCGCTGCCACCGGCGGCATGCAGCAGCAGGCGGCACATTTTCAGATCAACGAGTTTGTGCGGCTGGCCGCAGAAGAGCTGGGCGGGACGCCGCATTTCATCCATGCGCCCTATCTGCCGTCGTCCGAATTGCGTGAGGTCTTCCTCGGCGATGCGGCCATCCGCGACAGCGTCGCGCTTTGGGACCGGACCGACGTTGCGATTGTCGGCATCGGCCTGCCCCATGCCATCAATCCGCCCGAAGCGAGCGCGGCCACGCTGAGCGAACAGGTCCTGTTTCATGCGGCGGGAGACGTCATCCGCCACTACTTCGACGCCGAAGGCACACTCATCCCGTGGGAGGGGGAGGGCCGGATGATCGCAATGTCGCCGGCCCAGCTTCGAGCCGTCCCGCTGGTGATCGGCGTTGCCGCCTCGCCGGAGAAGGCGAAGGCGATCATAGGTGCCGCCCGCGCCAGGCTTATCAATGCTCTGGTGACGGACACGAAGACGGCCCAGGCTATTCTCGAGGCTCTCTTGCCCCGATAATGCCGGGCACGCCGATACGTGACATCGGCACAGCTGATCGATTCCAGACCGATCGACACCAAACCCGCAGCCGCGAATCATCGCCGCGAAATCATCAGTTGTGTCGTCAAGGCGTTGGGGCAATAGTCTGCGGGAGGGGCTCTGCGGAGCAGACAGATGGTGTCCGGTTTGAAAGCGTTTCGATCCCGGAAATGTGCGGTTGCAATTTCTTTCAGCAAAGTGTTACAACATTGCGGCCAGGCAAGCATGCGCGCCGAGCGGCGCAGTTTCCTGCACCTTGCGGAGGCTCGTAACGGGACTGCGCATCAGGCTGGTCGGTTTCGACGGTCGATTTAATGACTGGGGCGCTTGGGAGGAGGCTGCCCCATAACAGCAAGCAGGCGAAATCCGCTTCTCGCCGCCAGCACTTCACAGAGCCGGGACGACTCGCAACGGCAAATCTGCCAACATTAGGAGGAGGATGTTATGAAGAAGATTGTTGCCGCTCTGGCGGCTCTCGCCATCTGCGCAGCGGCGCTGGTCACGCCCGCATTGGCGCAGGACAAAAAATACACCATTGCGCTCATTCCGGGTCTTACCACCGACGGCTTTTACATCACCATGCGCAAGGGAGCCCAAGCGGCAGCCGATGCCCTTGGTGTGACCCTGGTTTTCCAGGGCGCCCCGGATTTCAATCCGGTAACGCAAGTCCCCGTGCTTGACGCGGTTATCGCCAAGAAGCCGGACGCCATCCTGATCGCGCCGACCGACAAGGTTCAATTGGTCGAACCCCTGCGCAAGGCCCATGACGCCGCCATTCCGGTGATTACCGTCGACACCTTCATCGGCAGCGGCGTCTACCAGTCCGGCGCAGGCGAGGCGGATTTCCCACTGTCCTATATTGCCTCCGACAACATTCTGGGCGGCGAGATCGCCGCGCGGGCATTGGCCAAGGCCATAGGCGACAAGGGCAAGGTCTACGTTTCGAACGTCAAGCCCGGCATTTCGACCACCGACCAGCGTGAAGAGGGCTTCAAGAAGGAGATGGCGGCCAACCATCCCGGCATCACCGTTCTCGAGACCCAGTTCAACGACAATGACGCCAACAAGGCCGCCTCGCAACTCCAGGCTGTGTTCGCGCGCAATCCCGATCTCGTCGGGGTATTCGGCGCAAACCTGTTCTCGGCGCTTGGCGCGGCGAATGGCGTCCAGCAGGCCGGGCAGACCGGCACCGTCAAGGTCGTGGCGTTCGACGCGCCGACCAGCATTGCCGACAACATCAACTCTGGCCTTGTCGACGTCGCGATTGCCCAGCATCCCGCGGAAATCGGCTATTTCGGCGTCGTGTCGGCCTATGCCCATCTGACCGGCCAGTCGATCCCGGTTGCGATCGGCACCGGCTTCACGATCATGGACAAGGCCAACATCGCCGACCCAAACATCTCGAAATACCTCTATTCCGAATAAGTCCAGCCAGTCTCCTTCCGGCTTGCCGGAAGGAGACCTGCGCCGGGTCGCTTTGACCCAGTTTGTCGGAGGCCGCTCTGCGGATCGGAACCATCCATGACTTCAACATCACCAACCGAAACGCATGTCGCTCCTCAGGCGGATCACGGTGATCCGGCCAGGAGCTGGCTCGCACGCATCGCCGAAGGGCGCGCCTGGCTGTTCCTTGCGGGCCTGATCATCTGTTTCGAGGTCTGGTCGAGGCTCTCCTTTGGCGCGACCTTCGTGCTCAACCCGTTCAACGTGCAGTCCATTGCAATATTCGCCGTGGCGCCGTTGCTGCTGGCGACCGGGCAGACCTTCGTCATCATTTCGGGAGGCATCGACCTCTCGCTGGGCTTCATCATGGGTCTCGCGGCCGTCGTCGCCGCCCATGCCACCAATATGGCTGGCGTCGCCATGCCGGTGCCCCTGGCCATGCTGCTGGGCATTCTGGCGGCCGTGATCGTCGCCGGCGTGCCTGGCGTCATCAATGGCTTGCTGATCTCGCGCCTCAGAATTCCACCCTTCATCGGCACGCTTGGCATGTTTGGCGTAGCGCGCGGCGCTGCCTTCCTGCTGGCCGGGGGCACGACTGTGCCGGTCCAGAATTCCTGGTTCGCGCTGCTTGGCAACGGCAGGTTCTACGGTGTGCCTTATCTCGTCATCATTGCCGCCGTCTTTGTCGTGGTGATGCACTACATCCTGAGCCAGACCCGGTTCGGCCAGCATAACTACGCCATCGGCGCCAATGTGCAGGCGGCGCGCCGCGCCGGCATCGACATCAGGGGCCACATCCTGCGCCTCTACGTGCTTTCGGCGATGTGCGCCGGCCTCGGGGGCGCGCTCTATGCAGCGCGCTTCACCGCGGGCGCCGCCCAGGCCGGCGAGCCCTTGCTGCTGGACAGCGTGGCAGCCGTGGTGATCGGCGGCGCCAGCCTGTTCGGTGGCTCAGGCACCATCTTCGGGACGGTCGCCGGCGCCTTGGTCATCGCGGTCATTCAATACGGGCTGGTTTTCGTCAATGTCGAGCCGTTCTGGCAGTTCATCGCGGTCGGCCTCGTCATCATCATCTCCGTCCTTATCGACCAGGCGCAGCGCCGGTTCAGTGGAGCTCGCCAGGATGAATAGTTCCGAACCAACCACCCCCCTTCTCGAAGTCCGGCACCTTTCCAAGCATTTCGGTGCGGTGCAGGCGCTGAACGATTTCTCCATGGCCGTGCGGCCGGGCGAAGTGGTGGCGCTGGCCGGCGACAACGGCGCCGGCAAGACGACGCTGATCAAGGCGATATCGGGCGTCTTTCAGCCGACCGGCGGCGAAATTCTGCTGAGGGGGCAGCCGGTCACCTTCGCGACGCCGCAGGAGGCGCGCGAAAAAGGCATCGAGACCATTTACCAGGATCTCGCTCTCGCCGACAATTTGTCCATCGGCGCCAATATCTTCCTCGGCCGTGAACCCATGCGCAAGGCTTTCGGTTTCTTGCCGGTGCTCGACCGCAAGGCGATGGCCGTCGCCGCCAAGCAGACGATGGGACGGCTGGACTTCCATGTCAGCCGGCTCGACGCCCCGGTCAGCAATTTCTCCGGCGGTCAACGGCAGGCCGTTGCCATCGGCCGGGCCGTCTATTGGGATGCGCAGATCCTGATCATGGACGAACCGACCGCGGCCCTCGGCGTGCCGGAGCAGCGCAAGGTCATCTCGCTCATCCACCAGCTCAAGGCGCAAGGCCGGGGGGTGATCTTCATCTCGCACAATCTGCAGGATATTTTCGCCGTTTCCGACCGCATCGTCGTGCTGCGCCGCGGCATCCAGGCTGGCGAGCGCAAGATCTCGGAGACCAACCATGACGAAGTCGTCAAACTGATGGTTGGCGGATAGGCCGAGCGCCCGACCGATTTCCGGCGAAATATGCTCGCCCCCGACGATGACAAAATGACAACCAGATACGCTCGGCGCGGCGGAAAGAAGCAGGTCGGCCAGCAGAGTCGACATTGCCTGAGGATGTCACTATATAGCGGCGGCTTTGCGCGTATCCTAGGGTTGCGCAGCGAATGGCGCCGCAAACGTGCCGCGTAATGTGATACCTATTGTCATACAAATTGACTGGATTGCCGGAAAATAACAAGTAGAAACAATGGCGCGATCCGGGACCTGATCCCAGTCAACGGTGCCAGTCTGCTCAGGAAAATAGAATCTCCTTCAGAATTAGAACGTGCTCCTTGAACCTTCGATTTCCGTCAGCCCTGTGGAGCTTGGGCAAGATCGGCTTGGCGGGTGACGGCGACTCGGTTGGAATAGGAGCGTGCATCTTTTTGGGGATGCCGGCGTTTATGATTACCAACCGGCGCAGCCGCCAGGGAACAGCAGCATGAGCGAACACGCGATCGAGTTCTTGCAGGAGTGGATCGGCGAAAAGGTCCACTGCCAGTCCTCGCTGGACAGGATCGAGGAGCAGGCCGAGACCCTCGCCAAGGAATGCGCGGCGAAGGCGGCTGAGGCCGGCATACCGCTGGAGGATATCCAGGAAGAGGTCGGCGACATTCAGGAACTAATCGCGTCGAGGTTGGAAGAGGCGGCTGAGGCCGACCAGGACGAAAAGAATTCGGACTAATGCATGTCGCCCAAAAGTGCGCAGCGGTTTTGGGATAACCACATGCATAAAACAAAGAACTAAAGCGCGTCGCATGAATCCCTTCAAACGCGACGCGCTTTAGCGAGTGACATGCCGACCCGGCGAAAGGCATCTCTTCACCTGTGCGACGCGTGACACGCCGCACAGTTCTACTTTCGCTGCCTAGCCCCGAATTTGTTCTTGAGCCATGCCGTTGGCAGCGCCGGCACGAAATTGCCGTCGCGCCCGGTCATGTCGTCATTGGCGACCAGCGCATTGAGGATCGCTTCCTCCACACTCCCGATCACGGCGTCGAAGAACGGGTCGATGTCGGTATCCGGGATAAAATCGGCGCTGGCGATGCGGCCTGACGGCGCCAGCGCCGCCTCGCGGTTGGCGGTCGAAAAGGCCAGGAAAATATCGCCCGAGCTGTGATAGCCGAATCCGCCGGTCATGGCGACGCCGAGCGGCGCCCGGCGTGCCAGCCGCTTCATCTGATGCGGCAGCAGCGGCGCGTTGGTGGCGACGATCCCGATGATCGAGCCCTTTTCGGCGCGCGGCGTACTTTCGCGGATCGCCGGTTCCACGAGATCGGGCCCGGCGCGCAGGCCGCGAATGGTAAAATTGCTCCGCCTGCCGAAATTCGCCTGCACGAAGGCGCCGACCGTGTAGCGCCGGCCGTGCCATTCGACGAGGCGCGATGCCGTGCCGGAGCCTGCTTTGAAACCGAAGGCGATCATGCCGGTGCCGCCGCCGACGCTGCCTTCCTCGATCGATCCGCAGGTCGCGCCATCGAGGGCCGCGGCGACATGCTCAAACCCGAGATGGTGGCCATTGATGTCGTTCAGGAAGCCGTCATAGGTCTCCGCCGCCACCGGCAGGCCCCAGCCGCTGTCGAGCGCGGCCGGCAGCACGCGCTGCATCCAGCGCAGCGTTGCGTCGCGTGAAACGCCGCAGGAATGCGTGTTGGTGATGGTGATCGGAAAATTGAAGGCACCGGTTTCCTCGATGATGTGCGAGCCGGTCAATTCGCCATTGCCGTTCTGGCCGAAAATGCCGGCAAAGACCGGCGTGGCCAGTTCGGCGCGCGGTCTGGGCAGGATGGCGGTCACGCCGGTGCGCACCGGCCCCTCGCCGACCACCAGCGCACCTTCGCCCGAAATCAGCGTCGAATAACCGACCGCAACGCCAGCCACATCGGTGATGGCGTTGAACGGTCCGGGCGTGCCGTCAAAACGAATGCCGAAGGCTCGCGCGCGCTGCTTGCCGGAAGGCGTCGTCTGGTGATGTGGATTGCCGGAAATCATCGGCACTCAAAACAGCGAGCCTTGGCTGCCGGGCTCCTTGGCTTTGGCGGCCGGCTTTGCAACAGTTTTCGGCCGTGCCGCGCCGCTGGTCGCAATCGCATCGGCGGTCCCGTCGGCGAACTCCAGCGAAAGTGCCAGCCCCGGCGTCACTTCCGCCGCTTGCTTGATCACCGCACCGTCGGCGTCTTTCACCAGGGCGAAGCCGCGCGCCAGCACCGCCTTGTGCGACAGCGTCGCCAGCAGCCGGTCGGCCTGAGTCAGTTTCCCACGCAACCGCTCGAGCCGCACCGAAATCACCCGGTCCTGTCGTCGCCACAGCGCCACCAGGGCATCTGCCTGCAATTTCTGCCGCCTTGCGAGCGGCGCCGGCGACAGCCGCGCCGCGGTGCGCGAAAACCGCGTTCGCCGCTCGCGCACGATGGCGAAGAACGCCGCTTGCGCGCGGCCAAGGTCGCGGCCGGCCAGTGTGCGGGCCTCGTTCATGCGTCGCGACAGGGTGGCCGGCGTCAGCCGCTGCGCCTGGAGCCTGGCTCGCTTGCGCTGGACGCTGACGGACAGCGCTCGGCCAAGCCGGCTCGTCGCCTCGTCGAAACGCCGGCGCGGCAATGCCAGCAACTGGTCGGGCGAGGGCAGCGCCCGGGCGGCGGCACGCACCGCCTGGCGCTTGCGCTCGAAATTGCGCGATACCGCGGCCTTGAGCCGCGCACCAAGGCCGGCAAGCGTCACTTCGAGGTCGGCGCGCACGGGCACGGCGATTTCGGCGGCACCCGTCGGTGTCGGCGCCCGCACATCCGCCGCCAGGTCGATCAGCGTCCAGTCCGTTTCATGGCCGACGGCGGAAATCACCGGAATGCGTGAGGCGGCGACGGCGCGGGCCAGCGCCTCGTCATTGAACCCCCAAAGATCCTCGAGGCTGCCGCCGCCGCGCGCCACGATCAGCAGGTCGGGCTGCGGGATGACGCCATCCTGCGCCAGTCCGTTGAAGCCGTTGACGGCGGCGGTCACTTCGGCGCCGGCCGTTTCGCCCTGCACCCGCACCGGCCAGACCAGCACATGCAGCGGAAACCGGTCCTTGATCCGGTGGATGATGTCGCGGATGACAGAGCCTGTCGGCGAGGTGACGACGCCGATGACGCGCGGCATGAACGGCAGCAAGCGCTTGCGGCCGGCATCGAACAGGCCTTCGGCCTGCAGCCGGCGCTTGCGCTCTTCCAGCAGTGCCATCAGCGCCCCGGCGCCGGCGGGCGCCAGATTGTCGATGACGATCTGGTAGGTGGATTTTCCGGGATAGGTGGTGAGCCGGCCGGTGGCGATCACCTCCATGCCTTCTTCAGGGCGGAATTTCAGCCGGCCCATTGTGGTCTTCCAGACCACGGCGTCGAGCCGTGCGCGGTCGTCCTTGAGGCAGAAATAGGCATGGCCGGAGGAGTGCGGCCCGCGATAGCCTGATATTTCGCCGCGCACCCGGACATTGCCGAAGACGTCCTCGACCGTGCGCTTCAGCGCGCCGGAAATCTCGCTGACCGTGTATTCGGTGGCGTTGGTACGTGATTCGGATGCAGCGTCGCTCATTGGCCGATTGGGGGGCGGTTGTTGGCCGGCGTCAAGGCCGTCGCTCGTAGCCGATGTCATAACTCGATCTTAACCCGATCTGATGACTGTGCGGAAAAGAGAGTGGCCAGGACGCATGAGCCGTCGTCTTCAACGCAGCCCATTAACGTTCCAGGTCACGCTGACGGTGATGGCGCTTGCCATTTTCGCGCTTGCCATGGTCGTCGGCTTTGGCTTTTACGCCACTGTGCAGGCGGATAGCGTCTCCCTCGAGCGGCAGAAAATCCTTTTCGCCAACGGCATGCGGGACCGGATCGCGGCGGTGGATCGCGAGCAGGAAAGCATCGCAGTCTGGGACGATTCCGTCATCAATGCCAAGGCCGGCAACGTGGACTGGATGATCGATAACATCAGCGTCTGGATGTATTCCTACTATGGGCATGATCGGGTCTATGTACTGGACGCCGCCGATCGCCCGGTCCATGCGATGCGTGAAGGAAACGTGCTGGCGCCGGCGCGTTACAGCGAGGATGAACCGGTTCTGTTGCCCACGGTCGAAAGGGTGCGCCGGTTGATCCGCGAGCCGGCGAAAGAAGACCTGGCCGGCGGTCCGGTCAAATTGGCCGCAGGGGATTTGGTGGAGCTTGACGGGAAACCTGCCATCTTCAGCATCATGCCGCTGGTGCCGAGTTCCGACCGCGTCATCCAGACGCCTGGCAGCGAATACCTTCATATCTCGGTGGACTTCATCACCGACGCGCTGCTGGCCAAGATCGCCGGGCAATATCTGTTGGCGGGCGCCCGCCTGCTGCCGTTGTCGCAGCCGGTCGGCGGGGCTGCCATTCCGCTGGTCGACTCACACGGCGTCATCCTGGCTTATGCCGGCTGGGATCAGGAGCGGCCCGGCAGCGCGCTTGTGCGCGAGGCAGGGCCGGCCCTGATCGGTGGCGCGCTGCTCGCGGCAGGTGTCCTGGCATTCCTGCTGCGCCGCCTCCGCCGTGCATCGTCGGCGCTGCAGACCAGTCAGGCCGAGGCGCAGTATCTCGCCTTCCACGACACGCTCACCGGCCTTCCCAACCGGGCGCTGTTCGAGGACCGGCTCCGGCGCGCTTTGCTCACGGCCAGTCACGAAACAGCCAAAGTGGCGCTGCTTTATCTCGACCTCGACCGTTTCAAGCATGTCAACGACACGCTTGGCCATCCTGCCGGCGACGAGCTTGTCCGCCAGACCGCCGCGAGGCTCCAGCAGGCAATCCGGGAGGTCGACACGGTGGCACGGCTCGGCGGCGATGAGTTCGCCATGATCCTGATTGATGTTGACGACATCCGAGGCGCCGAGGATGTTTCGGAGGGTCTGCTTCAAAAGCTGCAGGAGCCGTTCAAGCTGGCCGACGACCAGGTCTTTGTCAGCGCCAGCATCGGCATAGCATTGTCGACCGGTCCGGATGCCGATGCGGACGACTTGCTGCGCAAGGCCGATATCGCGCTTTACGAAGCCAAGAAGAACGGCCGCGGCCGCTACCAGGTCTTCGCCGGCGACATGGACGACCTCCTGTTGCGCAAGCGCCAGGTTGAGAGCGAGCTTCGCCACGCCCTGAATGGCGGAACCGGGATCAAGCTGGCGTATCAGCCGATCTTTGCGGCGGACGGCAGCACGATCCTCGGTGCCGAGGCGCTGATCCGCTGGGGACATGAGGTCCATGGTGGCTTGCCGCCGGCACAATTCATCGCCATCGCCGAAGAACGTGGCATGATCGGCCAGCTTGGCAAATGGGTGCTGCAAGAGGCTTGCCGCTTCGCTGTCGGCACCGAATTGCCTTGGGTGGCCGTCAACGTGTCGCCGCTGCAACTGCGCGACACCGGTTTCGCCGAGCAGCTTGCGGCAGTTCTCGCCGAGACCGGATTGGCGCCAGGGCGCCTGCAGCTCGAGATCACCGAGAGCGTGCTGTTGGACAACAACGATACGACCAGGACGGCTCTGGCTGCCTTGCGCCGGTCGGGGATCGCCATAGTGCTCGACGATTTCGGCACCGGCTATTCGTCGCTGAACTATCTGCGCCGCCACGCCATCGACAAGCTCAAGATCGACCGCTCCTTCGTGAACCTCCTCGGCCGCGACGAGAGTTCGGCGGCGATCGTCAGGGCGCTTGTCGATCTTGCCGACGCTCTTAACGTCGGCGTCACCGCGGAAGGCGTGGAGACCGAGGAGCAAAAGGCGCTGCTCGTCGCCATGGGCTGCCGAGAGTTTCAGGGCCATCTGCTGTCGCTGCCGCTGGAGCCGGCGCAATTGCTGCGGCTGGCCGGCCTTTTGCCTGGCAAGGACAGCACGCCGGCAGCAGTTTCCGCCTGATCCTTACCAGCCCGGCACGATCTGGTTCGGCTTGCCCCGCTTCATCTTCGAAAAGGCTGCGAAGTCGAAGTTTCCCGTCTCTTCGCCGAGCGGCACGGAAATATTGTCGAGGCTTTCCGAAATGTGACGGGCCAGCGCGTCGACGATCTCCGGCCGCGACGTCTGGCCGCGCATGATGCCGATGCGGCAATCGGGCAGGACGCCGAACCCGTCGGCGTCGCCCAGCACCCGCATGCCGGGGCGCAGCGCGCATTCCGGCAGCACCGAGATCGCCAGGCCGGAAAGCACCGCGGCGGTGATGACGGTCGCCGAGAAGCTGGTGAACAGGATGCGGTAGTCGCGGTTCTGCCGGTCGAGCACGTCGACCGCGGCCCGCCGCCAGATGCAGTTCGGCCGGCCGAAGGCCATCGGCAGAACGTCCTGTTCATGCGTCGCATGGTTGGCCGAAGTCACCCACAGCAGCGGTTCGCGCCGCACCACTTCCGACTGGCCGTGCGCGTCACTATGCGTCACCAGTGCCAGATCGAGATTGCCACGCTTGATATGTTCGACCAGCCCCGGCGTCGGCTCGCAGATCACGGTCAGTTCGACACGTGGGTTGGAACGGGCGAAGCGGGCCATGATCTCGGGCAGGAAGCGATCGGCATAGTCGTCCGGCGTGCCGATGCGGATCGTGCCTTCGAGCCGCCGGTCGTCGAAGGCGGCCAGCGTTTCCCGATTGAGGAACAGCAACCGTCTTGCGTAGGAGAGCAGCCTGTCGCCTTCCTCGGTCAGCCTGTTGGTGCGCCCGTCCTTTTCGAACAGCGGCTTGCCGATCCGTTCCTCCAGCCGGCGCATCTGCATGGATACCGCCGACTGGGTTCGATGCACCGCTTCCGCCGCGCGGGTGAAGCTGCCGGTGTCGACGATTGAGACGAAGGTCTGCAACTGATCGAGATCGAGTGGCGCTTTCATCGGTCTAATCCATCACTAGAGTTGATGTTAAAGATTAGAAACATTCGTTGGATTAATCAATCGAACGATGGCAAATTTACGACTGTCCACATGACGGCAATGCAGGTCGCCTAAAAGTGGTCACCGGTTTTGGGACAACGACCTGCATTTTCTATGTGAATCGGGACCGGAACGGCCGCTGTTTCCAGCGCCGATCACCGTCTTCGTCCGTTCGAATATGAAGGAGACTGACATGGCTACGTTTGATTTCGCCACCGAGACTTCGCGCATCACGTCGCGTCCGGCTATTGCGACGCGCGTGGTCAACACCATCTCCAATGTCTATCGCGCTTGGAAAAACCGCCGCGCCTTCTATCGCCTTGGCGAGATGTCGGACGCCGAACTTGCCGACATCGGCTTGACGCGCGGCGATCTCCACGTCGCTATCGAGGTGCCGTTCGGCCGCGATCCAACCGAGAGGCTTCGCGCCATCGCGGCCGATCGCACGGAAACGATCGAGGATATTGCCCGCAGGTGACCTGATCGCGCTGGCTGCGTGCCCTTTGGGGCACGGCGCTAAAGGACTTCGCAGGCCCCCACTCCCTGCCGGTTTCCCCGCCGGCCCGCCTGCGCACTGCCCGGTCCTCCCAAGGATCGGGCATTTTTCTTTTTGAATCAGGCGAAGGCCAGCTTCACGCTACCGCCGGTCCATGCCTCGCTTGAACTGATCGAAGATCGAGTCCATGCCCTTCTGGTAATCGTCGCGTTGCTGCGCGCCCGCTTCGAACATCTTGCCGAACAAATCGTCGAACGGATTGCGTGGCCTGCCGCTCGGATTGGTCTGCGGCTGCGGCGCTTCGCGTTGCTGCGGCGCTTCGCGCTGCGGCTGTTGCGCGCCGCCGCCGAACATGTCCTGCAGCACCTTGCCGAGCGGATTGTCGCCGTAGGGATTGGGCGCCTGCTGCGGCTGACCCTGCGGCTGCTGCGCGCCGCCGAACATGTCCTGCAGCACCTTGCCGAACGGATTGTCCATCGGGCCGGGCTGCGGTGCCTGGCGCTGTTGCGGCGCCTGCGCGCCGCCGCCGGCCTGCCGCATCATCTGCTCGATGATCTCGCCGAGCGGATTGCTGCCGCCGCCGAATCCGCCTGCCGCCTGCATCTGATTTGTGGTCTGCTTGAACAGGCCGCCCATCATCATCGAAGCCACGACCGGCAACATCTGCTGCAAGATCTGCTGGCTGACGCCGCTCGCATGCGCTGCCTGGCTGGCAACGGCGCGGGACAGGTCTTTTGAGCCGAACAGATGGCCAAGAATGCCGTTGCCTTCATCGACGCCCTGCGGCGAGAAGGCACGGCCTGCGTCCTCGAAATATTTGGCGTGCTGGCCACTGGCCATTGCCGTCATGAACGCGCCGAGCCCGTAGGGGTCGGAGGTGCTGCGCTTCAGCCCCTGTGAAAAGGCCGGCAGCAGCGCCTCGACCGCCGATTGCGCTTGCTGCTGCGAAAGCCCGAACTGTTGGGCCAGGGCCTGCATGCCGTTACCGTTCTGCGCCTGCGCCAGAATGTCGAACAAGGAAGCCATTGGTTTTCTCCTCGGGAAAATCCTCGTAGGAGAGCCTACCGCATCGGCCCGAAAATCGGAATCGATTTCGGAAAACGCGTTTCCCGAGCCGTCGGCCAAGCCGATAGCAAACGGCTAATACGCATACTCCATGAACACCGGCTCGATCGAGCCGCCCCAGCGCGTATGATAGGCGGAAAGCAGTTCCTCGGCGCTGGTGGTGCCGCGCGCGACGACTTCGTCCAGCGTGCTGAGGAACGACGTTTCGTCATAGCCGTCGCGGTTCTTGCGGCCGCGGTTCTTCAGCCCCATGCGCGAGATGACGAGCACGTCGCGGGCGATCTCGCGCAGTGTCGTGTTGCGGAACGGCGCCGAAATGCCCTGTTCCGGCACGGCGTTGCGCATCGCCAGCACCTCTTCATAGCTCCAGCTCGAGGTCAGCGCCTCGGCCGCGTCGAGCGCCGCCGCGTCGTAGAGCAGCCCGACCCAAAAAGCCGGCAGCGCGCAGATGCGCCGCCACGGTCCGCCATCGGCGCCGCGCATTTCAAGGAAACGCTTCAATCGCACGTCGGGAAACAGCGTCGACAAATGGTTCGCCCAATCGCCCATCGTCGGCAGCCCGTCAGAAATCTCGTTGCGGGCCGCACCTGCCATGAACTGGCGGAAGGTGACGTGCGTCATGTCGTGGTAGTGGCCGTCGCGGATGACGAAGTACATCGGCACGTCGAGCGCCCATTCGACATAGTCGGCGAAGCCGAAATCGGGCGAGAAGCAGAAGTCGAGCAGTCCCGAGCGCTGATTGTCGGTGTCGCGCCAGATGTCGCCGCGCCAGCTCTGAAATCCGTTGGGCCGGCCCTCAGTGAACGGCGAGTTGGCGAACAGCGCCGTCGACAGCGGCTGCAGCTTCAGCGACACCTGCATCTTGCGGCGCATGTCGGCCTCGCTCTCGAAGTCGAGATTCACCTGGATGGTGCAGGTGCGGTACATCATGTCGAGACCCTTGCTGCCGACCTTGGGCATGTAGCGCGTCATGATCTCATAGCGCGACTTTGGCATTTTCGGCGTCTCGGCCAGCGACCATTTCGGGCTGCCGCCGAGGCCGAGGAAGCGGATGCCCATCGGCTCGGCGATCTCGCGCACCTGCGCCAGATGCGCATTGCCCTCGCGGCAGGTCTGGTGGATCGTCTCCAGCGGCGCGCCGGACAGTTCGAACTGGCCGCCGGGTTCCAGCGAGATCGCGCCGCGGCCGGTCGGCTCGACCAGGCCGATGATGCGGCCGGCATCCATGATCGGATCCCAGCCGAGTTTTTCCTGCATGCCCTCAAGAATGGCGCGGATGCCGTGCTCGCCGCCATAGGGGACCGGCGCATTGCCGTCGACATAGAACGGGAATTTCTCGTGTTCGGTGCCGATGCGCCATTTGTCGCGCGGCTTGTTGCCTTCAGCCAGGTGCTCGACAAGCTCGTCGACGCCTTCGATCGGCCGGAAATCGGTTGTGTCGCGCGCCATTATAAGTCCTCTAGCACATGACCCCGAAAATCGGCTTCGATTTTCGGAAAGGATCATGTGCCCAATCAAGTGCTACAGCGTCCTTTGCGCGTCCGAAAGGACGCGCGGCGCTGTAGGTGGTCGGACGACCGCCGGCGCTAGATGGACGAAATGTCAGTAGGCGATCAAGCGAAAAATCCTGAGCCACAGGGTAACTGGAATTGATTGGCTGCTTCTTCCTTCTCCCACAAGGCCCACAAGGGGCGAAGGGAAGTGCCTCACCAATCTCCGATTGTCGCCTGTATCACCGCCAGCGCCGCCACCGCAGCCGTATCGGCGCGCAGGATGCGCGGACCGAGTGGAATCGCGGTTACGAAAGGCAGCGTCCGCAGCATCCTTCGTTCCTCGTCGGAAAACCCGCCCTCGGGGCCGACCAGCAGCCCGAGCTTCTTCTCCCGCACCGCCTGCAGCGCCGGCAGCGGATTGTTGGTGGAAGCATCCTCGTCGCAGTAGATCAACCGCCGCTCCTTGTCCCAGCCGGCCAGCAGGCGCTCGATTTTTTCCGCTTCGCGCACTTCCGGCACCGCAAGGATGCCGCATTGTTCGGCGGCCTCGACGACATTGGCGCGCAGCCGTTCGATGCCGGGCTTTGCCACCTGCGTGTGCTGGGTAATGACCGGCTGCAGGACGCCGGCGCCCATCTCGACCGCCTTCTGCACCAGATAGTCGAGCCGACCCTGCTTAAGCGGCGCAAAGCAGTAGACGAGGTTGGGCAGCGGCGGCTGCGGCCGCTGCAAGGCCAGCACCTTCAGCCGCACCGTCTTTTTGGACCTGGCGGCGATAGAAGCCGACCATTCGCCGTCGCGGCCGTTGAACAACAGGATTTCGGCGCGCTCGCCGAGCCGCAGCACATGCAACAGGTAATGGCCCTGCTGCGGGCTCGCCTCGAACTCGATATCCGGTCCGAGGTCGTCCGGCACGAACAGCCGCTGCATCTTGTAATTGGCGCGCATCGCCGAGGAATGGGCGAGCCGGCTCTTGGCGTCAAGTCTCGGCCGACGGATGCCACACTGGCACATAGCCTTGCCTCAGCGCGGCAACGGTGGTCGCCGGCGTGAGCAGGCGGATTGGACGGTCGGCAAAACCGCCGAACCCCACGGGATCGCCGTCCACCGGATCGCCCCCCACACGATCACCATAGCCTGCGAACGACCAGCGCAGCGCCTTGCCGCCGCGCATCGCATAGGCATTGCCGCCGTCCGCAACCATGGCGCCGTCCGGCAACCCGGCAAGCTCTTCTACGGATACGACCGGTGCCTGCCCACCCGACGCCAGCCGCTCCTTATGCAGCCGCTTGTCGACCTGCGGTGCGCGCGGCTCGGCAATGCCGAAGGCCATGCCGAAGCGCCGGACGAAGTCCCTGGCCCGCTCTCGCCGGCAGAAGAAGCAGGGCCGATGCCCGGCCGCGAGCGCGGTCACCTCGTCCAAGAAAAACAATTCGGTCCAGCCGGCCTTGCCCCCCGATTGGTCGTCGCTTTGCCTGTTGCGGCCCATCGGCTCGCGCCGCACATCGCGGAATTCGCAGACGCAGATGATCCAGGCCTGCAGCGCCCAGCGTTTTTTCAGCAGCGTCTTCGTTTCGGGGTCATGGATGATGCCGCGATTGCCCATGAACAGGCCGCGCTCCGGCACGGCGTGGATGACGCCGAACGGGTCGACCCGATTCTGCAGTGGCATAGCTTTCTCCCCGAATACGCATCTTGGCCGGAATGACGGCGGCATGATATCGCTCGTCGCATCGTTTTCATGTCAGCAGGTTTTTCGATGCGGGTGCTGGTGGTCCAGAATTTCGACAGCGAGGGCCTTGGCCAGATCGGCGCAGCGCTTGTCGAGGCAGGCGCCGATATCGACCTGCGCCGGCCCTATTGTGGCGAGATGCTGCCGCAGGATAGCGCCGCGCACGACGCCATGGTCGTGCTCGGCGGCGCCCAGAATGCGCTGGACGACGAGATCTGCCCGTATTTTCCTGAACTTCTCGACCTGACGCGCGATTTCGCCGGCAAGGATCGCGCCGTGCTCGGTATCTGCCTTGGCAGCCAACTGGTGGCGCGCGCCTTCGGCGGCGAGAACCGGATAGGCGGCGCCTCGGAATTCGGCTGGCACAAGGTTTCGCTCACGCCGGCGGCGACGGCCGATCCGGTGCTCGGCGCGCTGCCCGAAGATTTCCCGATCTTCGAGTGGCACGACGACACCTTTGTCTTGCCCGAAAATGCCGTGCGGCTCGCCGGCAACGACGTCGCCGAGAACCAGGCGTTTCGCATCGGCCGTGCCGTCTATGGCTTCCAGTTCCATTTCGAGGCGGACCGGCCGATGGTCCGCGACTGGAGCGCATCCTTCGCATCGCTCATTGCCGAGCGGCACCCGGACTGGAGCGATCGGCTCGACGACGAAATGGCCCGCCACGGAGCGGCTGCCGATGCCGCCGGGCTGGCCATCGCCCGCGCCTGGGTGGCGACGATCTGATCAGTCAGTATCGACGTTGCATATTTGGCACGCCGGCAAAAATCCGCTGTGGACAGCATGTTTCGTGCTTGGCTTGTGGCCGCCCGCCACCCTAGAAGGCACCCGCTCTGCATCTTCCGTGCAACGCGATGAACCTTTTGGGTCACTCGCGCGACACATCGCCGATACAGAACATGCCTAAAAGCGCGAAATCGTCGAAACTTTAAGACGCATTTTCCGTTTCAACCCATTCGTAACCTGCCCCGTGCACAGATGCAGAAAGCCTAACCAAGAGATGACGTCCGTGAAAGCAGCGCTTCTGTCCTTTGTCATGTTGTCGGCCATAGTGTTGTGCGGCTTCGGCACCTACGCCGGCGACGCAGCCAACAACCACAACGCCGTCGACGGCTACGGCGTCACCGCCGCGCTTCGCTAAGCGCTTTAACCCCTCTCGCCTGACACCACCAGGATACGCTTGTCGGCACCGTCGACGACGAGCGCGCTGAGGTTTCCCGTCTGGTAGGCGAGCGTGTCGATATTGACGCGGTTGACCATCACCTCGGCCTCCGGCACCGGCGTGTGGCCATGCACCACGATTTTTGGATGCAGGCCGGAATGATTGTGGAAGACATCGCGGATCCAGATCAGGTCCTGCGCGCTCTGACTTTCCAGCGCAATGCCCGGCCGGATGCCGGCATGGCAGAAGAAGAAGTCGCCGAAGGTCAGTGAAAACGGCAGCGACTGCAGGAACTCGACATGGCTTTTCGGCACGGCCTCGACAACTGCTGCATGGCCTTGCCGCAATGCCGCCTCGGACCTGCCGAACCACGCGCCGCCACCTTCATTGAGCGCTACGCCATAGGATTGCGCGGTCTGGATGCCGCCATAGCGCATGAAAAGCCCGTCCGCATCGGGAGTGTCGAGGAAGTCTAGGAAGCCGATGTCGTGGTTGCCGGCGAGCATCAGGTGGCGCGGGTCGCGTTTTCGCACTTCGATCAGGAAATCGATAACGCCCTTGGAGTCCGGGCCGCGGTCGACATAGTCGCCGAGATGGACGACACGCCAGTCGACCGGCCGCGCCTGACTGATCTCGGCCGCAATCCGGCGGTACATGGCGGCGAGCAGGTCGAGCCGGCCATGCACGTCGCCGACCGCATAGATGCGCATGCCTTCCGGTCCGCGCGCGTCGAGAAAGTGGATGCCGGGGGCAGTCAATGATTCCATCTCCGTGATCATGGCGCCACGGGAGTCTAACGCCGAAGCTGATCCTTGCCCATGTCGGTCACCAGACGCTTTCCGCACAGTGCCAGCGTTATGTCCATCTCCTTGCGGATGATTTCCAAGGCTTTGGTGACTCCATCCTTGCCGAGCGCGCCGAGGCCGTAGAGGAAAGGCCGGCCGATATAGGTGCCCTTGGCGCCGAGACACAGCGCCTTCAGCACGTCCTGGCCAGAGCGGATGCCGCCATCCATATGCACCTCGATCGTGTCGCCGACCGCGTCGGCGATTTCTTCCAGCACCGAGATCGACGACGGCGCGCCGTCGAGCTGGCGTCCGCCATGATTGGAGACGATGATCGCGTCGGCGCCGGTCTTGGCCGCCATCAGCGCGTCCTCCTTGTCGAGGATGCCCTTCAGGATCAGCTTGCCGCCCCAGCGCTCCTTGATCCAGGCGACGTCCTTCCACGACAGATGCGGATCGAATTGCTCCGTCGTCCACGACGACAGCGAGTTGAGGTCGCCGACGCCCTTGGCGTGGCCGACGATGTTGCGAAAAGTCCGGCGCTTGGTACCGGCCATGCCAAGGCACCAGCCCGGCCTGGTCGCCACCTGCCAGACATGCTTCGGCGTGAAGCGCGGCGGCGCCGACAGCCCATTGCGGATGTCCTTGTGGCGCTGGCCCAGGATCTGCAGGTCGAGCGTCAGCACCAGGGCCGAGCACTTCGCCGCCTTCGCCCTGTCGATGAGACTGAGGACGAAATCCTTGTCGCGCAGCACATAGAGCTGGAACCAGAACGGCTTCCTGGTCACCGATGCGACATCCTCGATCGAGCAGATGCTCATCGTCGACAGCGTGAACGGCACGCCGAATTCCTCCGCCGCCTGCGCCGCCAGCATCTCGCCGTCGGGATGCTGCATGCCGGTCATGCCAGTCGGCGCCAGCGCCACCGGCATCGCCACATTCTCGCCGATCATGGTCGATTCCAGCGAGCGGTTGCTCATGTCGACCAGCACGCGCTGGCGGAACTTGATCTTTTGGAAATCCTCCTCATTGGCCCGGTAGGTGCTTTCGGTCCATCCACCGGAATCGGCATAGTCGAAGAACATCTTCGGCACGCGGCGGCGCGCCAGGTCCTTGAGATCGGCGATGGTGAGGATCATGCTCATGGGCTTCCCGCTGATGGTTCGCTAATTCGTCGCAATTCTTGGCCGGCGCTCACGAGCGTTTCCGTGCCGGCTCGCTGTCGCCGGCTTCGGAGCGCTGCATCAGCCTCAGCCGCGACACGCGTTGCCAGTCGCCGCTGCGCTCGGCCTCGGCCATGGTGCGTTCGACATGGGTGATGTGGTCCATCGCCGCCTGCCGCGCGGCCGCCGGATCGCCGGCCTTGACCGCCGCGTAGATCGCCCGGTGCTGCGAAAGCAGCGCCTCGCGCGCGCCCGGCACGTTGAACACCAGGAGCCGGTTCTGGAACACGCCCTCCGACAGCAGCCGGTAGCACGAGCGCAGCGTGTGCAACAGGATGATGTTGTGCGCGCATTCGCAGATCGCGTGGTGGAACTCGACGTCGATTTCCGCCTCGTCGTCGAAATTGCCGGTCCGGTGCGCCTCGTCCATGCGCGCCATGATGCGGTCGAGCAGCGCCAGGTCGTCTGATGTGGCGCGCCGCGCCGCGTACTCGGCCGCCACCGCCTCGATCTCGCGGCGGTATTCCAGATAGTCGGTCACCGCCTTGCGATGCATGGAGATCAGGTCCGTCACCGGCTTTGTGAACAGCTGGCCGATGACATCGGCGACATGGGTGCCGCCGCCGGGCCGGGTCGTCAAAAGCCCGCGCCCCTCCAGCGCCTTCAGCGCATCGCGCAGGATCGGCCGCGACACCTCGAACCGGCGCGCCAGCTCGCGCTCGCCCGGCAGCCTGTCGCCGGTGCGCAGAACGCCTTCGAGGATCAGACTCTCGATCTGCTGCACCACCTCGTCGGCGGTGCGGGAATGCTCGATCCTGGAGAAAATGTCGCTCAACGGGAATGGCCTGGGGGAATGAACCGGTGTCGCGCAGGATAAAGCCTGTGTCGGCAACTGGTCAAATTATTTATCCAGTTTGCCCGCTTGGCCGGGGCCGACGTCGTCCCGGCATATCGCTTTCGGCTAATTTGTCGTTTGCTTGCCCCGGCAATTGGCTCTAGAGGGACGCGAGTGCACCAGGCCCGGGGGACCAGCCGTGGCAGATGACCCGTCCAATCCAAAATTCCAGCCGCGCGTCGAGGGCAGCGTCATGGGCTTTCCCGCGCATGAGGGACGGCCTGGCGCGCTCGGCGAGGTTCACGCCCGTCCGCATCCGCTGGTCGAGAAGCCGCGCGTGCTGGTGCAGCTTTCGTTCATGACCGAAGCCGGCTCCGGCGTCGACCAGGCAGTGCTTTCCGAACTGTCGCGGCGCCTCGGCATCGCCGCGCCTGACCCTCATGCCCGCCACCACGCGATGAAGTGGGGCAAGGGCTCGCTGCGCTGGGAACGGCATACGGAATTCTCCACCTATCTATGGGAAGGACCGCTCTCCGAGAGCGGCCAGCGTCAGGAAGGTTCGCCTTTCGGCAACGGCTTTTCGCCGCCGGGAACGGTGATTTCCGGCATCAGGCTCGAAATCCGCAAATGGACGCAGGCGAGCGAAAGGCTGATCGCTGGCTTCGACCCGACCAGCCTGTGCTATTCGCTGGTCGAGCGCGGCAACGCCGCCATCGTCACCGATTTCCGCCAGGACGGTGACGGCATGACCCGCATGCTGGTGCTCGACCGCGGCCTGACGCCGGCACGCACCGGTGCGCTGGCGCAGCGGCTGATCGATATCGAGACCTACCGCACGCTGGCCATGCTTGGCCTGCCGCTGGCGCTGATGCTGTCCGGTCGCGCCCGCCGCATCGAAGACCGGCTGGCGCAGACCACGCTGGAAATGAAGGTCGCCGAAACCCGCGACAACCAGACGCTGCTTGCCGACCTGACCGAGCTTGCCGCCGAACTCGAGGCCGATGCAGCCTCCAGCCTCTATCGCTTCGGCGCCAGCCGCGCCTATGACGGCATCGTCCGCGAACGGCTGGAGGCGCTGGAGGAAGAGGCGGTGCCCGGCTACGACACCTGGGGCGGCTTCCTGCAGCGCCGCGTCGCCCCCGCCATGCGCACCTGCCGTTCGGTCGAGGAGCGTCAGGCCAATCTGTCGACCAAGCTCACCCGTGCCACCACGCTGCTGCGCACCTGGGTCGACGTCGAGGTCGAGAAGCAGAACCGCGACCTGCTGGCGTCGATGAACAACCGCGCCCGCCTGCAATTGCGGCTGCAGCAGACGGTGGAGGGTCTCTCGGTCGCCGCCGTCTCCTACTACGTCGTCGGGCTCATCGGCTACCTCGCCAAGGGCGCCTCGATCTTCGGCCATGCCGTCGCGCCCGAGGTCGTCACCGCCGCCTCGGTGCCGCTCGCCATCCTGTTGGTCTGGTGGGGCGTGCGCCGAGTGCGCCGCCTGCACTCCGAACCCGCCAAGCCGGCAGGCGAGCAGGCAGGCAATCTCCCACCTTGAGGGGGAGATGTCGCCGAAGGCGACAGAGGGGGAGAAAGTCAGCGCTTCCTTCTCGCCGACCCGCGCAAGATCGTCCCGATTTCGGCCAAAGCAGGATTTGCAACAAGCGCCTGCCGCTGGTAAAAGATTTTTACCAGTCGATCGAAGGAACTGTCGATGTCCGGCCTGCTTATGCCGAAGCCAGACGACGCCACGATGCGCCGGCGCGACGAGATCGTCGCCGATATGCGCATCATCGTGCCCGGCGAGGGCATCGTCGACGCGGCCAATTCGATGCGCGCCTTCGAGAGCGACGGCCTCACCGCCTATCGGCAATTGCCGCTGGTCGTGGTGCTGCCCGAAACGGTGGCGCAGGTCTCGCGCGTGCTGAAATATTGCAACGACCGCAACATCCGCGTCGTGCCGCGCGGTTCCGGCACCTCGCTGTCAGGCGGCGCGCTGCCGCTGGAAGACGCCGTGCTGTTGGTGATGAGCAGGTTCAACCGCATTCTCGAGATCGATTTTCCCAACCGCATCGTCGTCGCCCAGCCGGGCGTCACCAATCTCGGCATCACCACCGCCGTCGAGCAGGAGGGCTTTTATTACGCCCCCGATCCATCCTCCCAGATCGCCTGCTCGATCGGCGGCAATGTCGCGGAGAATTCCGGTGGCGTGCATTGCCTCAAATACGGCCTTACCGCCAACAATGTGCTCGGCATCGAGATGGTGCTGATGAACGGCGAGGTGGTGCGGCTCGGTGGCAAGCATCTCGACGCGGAAGGCTACGACCTGCTCGGGGTGATGACCGGTTCCGAAGGGCTGCTCGGCGTCGTCACCGAGGTCACCGTGCGCATCCTGAAGAAGCCGGAGACGGCTCGCGCGCTACTGATCGGCTTCCCGACCAGCGAGCAGGGCGGCCAATGCGTCGCCGACATCATCGGCGCCGGTATCATCCCGGGCGGCATGGAGATGATGGACCGCCCGGCGATCCATGCTGCCGAGGATTTCGTCCGTGCCGGTTATCCCCTGGATGTCGAGGCGCTGCTGATCGTCGAACTGGACGGGCCGGGCGTCGAGGTCGATCATCTGATCGGCCTGGTTGAGGCAATCGCTTATAGGAACGGCTCGACCACATGCCGCATCTCGCAATCGGAGCAGGAGCGGCTGAGTTTCTGGGCCGGCCGCAAGGCGGCCTTTCCGGCGGTCGGCCGCATCTCGCCGGACTATTACTGCATGGACGGCACCATCCCGCGCAAGGAACTGCCGCGCGTCCTGCACGGCATGCGGGAACTCTCCAAAAAATACGGGCTCGGGGTCGCCAATGTATTCCATGCCGGCGACGGCAATCTGCATCCGCTGATCCTCTATGACGCCAACGTGCCGGGCGAGCTCGACAAGGCGGAAAGTTTCGGCGCCGACATCCTGCGGCTCTGCGTCAAGGTCGGTGGCGTGCTGACCGGCGAGCACGGCGTCGGCGTCGAGAAGCGCGACCTGATGCCGGAAATGTTCAACCAGATCGACCTCGACCAGCAGATGCGGGTCAAATGCGCATTCGACCCCAACCATCTGCTCAACCCGGGCAAGGTGTTTCCGCAGCTTCGCCGCTGCGCCGAGCTCGGACGCATGCACGTGCATCGCGGCCAGATGGCGTTTCCGGACATTCCGAGGTTTTGAGGTGATGGGGGCTTGCTTCACTAACGCCGCGATCCTTCGCGCCCCCCTCTGTCCTGCCGGACATCTCCCCCACGAGGGGGGAGATTGGCCGTCATTTTCGGTTTCGCCAATCGCCAACGTTGCAGGAAGAGTGCCGTCCGCGAAGCTGCCAATCTCCCCCCTTGTGGGGGAGATGTCCGGCAGGACAGAGGGGGGCGCGACAGAACTCGACCTATCTTCCTTCGAGGTGGTTTTGCAGCGATGACCACCTTCACCGCCGCCACCACCGCCGAAACTCTCGCCACCGTCGCCTGGGCGGCGGCGGAAGAAACGCCGCTCGAAATTCTTGGTCACGGCTCCAAGCGCGGCATCGGCCGTCCGCTGCAGACCGAGCACACGCTCGACCTGTCGAAACTGTCAGGCGTGACGCTCTACGAGCCGGCTGAACTGGTGCTGTCAGCAAAGTCCGGCACGCCGCTCGCCGAGATCGAAAAATTACTTGCCGAAAACGGCCAGCAACTCGCTTTCGAACCACTGGATTATGGCCCGCTGCTCGGCGGCGAAAAGGGAAAAGGCACGATCGGCGGCGTACTGGCCGCGAACCTTTGCGGTCCGCGCCGGCTGAAGGCCGGGGCGGCGCGCGACCATATTCTTGGCATAGCAGCGGTTTCCGGGCGTGGCGAGGCGTTCAAATCGGGCGGCCGCGTGGTCAAGAACGTCACCGGCTATGACCTGTCCAAGCTCATGGCCAACAGCTGGGGCACGCTTGCCGTTCTTACCGACGTCACCTTCAAGGTGCTGCCCGCTGCCGAGACCGAAGTCACGCTGGCTGTGCGCGGACTGCTCGACGATCATGCCGCGGCCGCTATGGCGCTGGCGCTCGGCTCCAGCGTCGAAGTGTCGAGTGCTGCCCATCTTCCCCAACGCGTTGCCGCACGGGTCGCCGGCGGCGGTCTCGGTAGCACCGCCGCGACATTGCTGCGCGTCGAGGGGTTCGGCCCGTCGGTCGCCTACCGCATCGCAGCGCTGAAAGGTCTGCTCGAAAATGCCGGCCCGCTCGAGGAAATCTCGGGCGAGACTTCGCATTCGGTCTGGCGCGACATCCGCGATTGTGCGCCGTTTGCCGACGGCCTGGAAAAGCCGGTGTGGCGCGTGTCGATGGCACCGGCGCAAGGCCACCAGATGGTGCTGGCGCTGCGCATGCAGGCGGCCGTCGATGCCTTTTATGACTGGCAGGGCGGACTGATCTGGCTGCGCATGGAGCATGGCGATCCCGAAGCCGATCTTCTGCGCGCACTGGTGAGACAGTATGGCGGCGGCCATGCGACGCTGGTGCGCGCCGCCCCTTCGCATCGCGCCGCTGTGCCGGTGTTCGAGCCGCAGGCGCCGCACCTGGCAGCATTGTCGGCGCGGCTCAAAGCCGAATTCGATCCGAAGGCGATCCTCAACCCCGGCCGCATGGCTTAGGAGGTACGAGATGCAGACCAATTTCTCAGCTGCCCAGCTTGCCGATCCGCATGTCGCAGAATCGGAAAAGATCCTGCGCAAATGCGTGCATTGCGGCTTCTGCACGGCCACCTGCCCGACCTATGTGACGCTTGGCAACGAACTGGATTCGCCGCGCGGGCGGATCTACCTGATCAAGGACATGCTGGAGAACGGCCGACCGGCCGACAAGCAGATCGTCACCCATATCGACCGCTGCCTGTCCTGCCTCGCCTGCATGACAACCTGCCCGTCGGGCGTCAACTACATGCATCTGGTCGACCACGCCCGCGTCCATATCGAGGAAACCTACAAGCGGCCGCTGCCCGATCGGCTGACGCGCGCCATGCTGGCCTTGGTCCTGCCTTATCCCTCGCGGTTTCGCGCTGCGCTCAAGCTGGCAAAGCTCGGCCAGCCATTCGCCGGATTGCTGGAAAAGCTCCCGGCGCTGAAGCCGCTGGGGGCGATGCTCAAGCTCGCCCCGGCGTCGGTTCCTGCGGCCTCGCCAATGGCTTCGCCGGGCATTCATGCCGGGCAGGGGACGAGCAAAAATGGCCGCGTCGCCATCCTTACCGGCTGCGCGCAATCCGTGCTCGATCCCGCCATCAACGACACGACGATCGCGCTGCTGACGCGGCTCGGCGTCGAGGTCGTGGTTCCCGAGGGCGAGGGCTGCTGCGGCGCGCTGGTGCATCACATGGGCCGCGAGGCGGCAGCCCTTGCCTCGGCTAGGCGCAATGTCGACGCCTGGACGCGCGCCATCGAGCAAGGCGGGCTGGATGCCATCGTCATCACTGCGTCGGGCTGCGGCACCACCATCAAGGATTATGGTTTCATGCTGCGCCTCGATCCCGCCTATGCCGACAAGGCGGCGCGGGTGTCGGCGCTGGCCAGGGACATCACCGAATATCTGGCAAGCATCGATCTGCCCGAGCCGGCGCGCAAGCCCGGCACCATCGTCGCCTATCACTCCGCCTGCTCGATGCAGCACGGCCAGAAAATCACTCGCCAGCCGAAGGAGCTTCTGGCCAAAGCCGGCTTCGTCGTGCGCGAGCCGCGCGAGGGGCATTTGTGCTGTGGCTCGGCCGGCACTTACAACATTTTGCAATCGGAGATTTCGGCTCAACTTCGTGACCGCAAGGTGAGAAATATCGAGGCGACCGGTGCTGAAATCGTCGCCACCGGCAACATCGGCTGCATCACCCAGATTGCGTCCGCCGCGAAACTGCCAGTGGTGCACACGATAAAGCTGCTCGACTGGGCCTATGGCGGGCCGCAGCCGGAGGGCGTTCCGGACAGCAGGGCAGCCGTTGCAGCGGAGTGATCCACCGGCGCTGCCGGCTTATTCCGCTGCGAGCTTGTCCACCACGCCATAGGTCGCATGGTAGCGCGCGCGCTGCCGGCTGAGCGCCACCATCGTGTTGCGCAAAAGAATCGCCACGGTGATCGGGCCGACGCCGCCCGGCACCGGCGTGATCCAGGACGCCACATGCTTGACGCTCTCGGCGTCGACGTCACCGACGATGCGGCTCTCCCCGTCCGGTCCGATCTCGGCATTGATGCCGATGTCGATGACAGCCGCGCCGGGCTTGACCATATCGGCCTTGATCAACCGCGGCTTGCCGACGGCGACGAACAGCGCATCGGCACGCCGCGCATGCGCCGCCACCGAGCGCGTCATGTGATGGCACACCGTCACCGTCGCGCCTTCGCTCATCAGCAGGAAGGCGATCGGCTTGCCGACGATCTCGGAGTGGCCAACAATGACGACCTCGAGCCCCTTGAGATCGAGACCGGTCTCCTTGAGCAGTTCGACCGAAGCGGCGGCCGTGCACGGTGCGAGGTCTAGCTGGTTGTAGACGATGTTGCCGATCGAGGCTGGATGCATGCCCTCGACGTCCTTGAGCGGATGCACCGCCGCTTGCAGCGTCTTGATCGGGATATGCACCGGCACCGGCCGCTGGATGATGATGCCGGTGACGCGCGGATCGGCGTTCAGGCCGTGGATCGCTGCTTCGAGTTCGCCGGCGGTGATGTCGGCGGGAAATCGTCTTTCCTCGAAACCGATACCGGCCAGTGCCGCCTTGGCGCGCTGGTTGCGCACATAGACATCGACTGCAGCCGTGTCGCCGACGGTGATCGATATCAGTTTGGCCGGAAAGCCTTCGGCGGTTGCGATCGCTGCATCCTCGCGCACCGAGGCGATGATGCGTTGGGCGACCGGACCGCCCCGGAGATAGCGGCTGTCGTCGGACAGGGACATTGAGCTTAAGCCTTTGTCTGGAAGCGTTGCAGCCGACATAGCAAAATACCGAGGAGAATGGCAGCGAGAATGCGAACCGCCATGCCGCGGGCGCGACGTACCACCCGATCCTGCCAAACTATCCTATCGCGTCCCGGAAACAGAAAGGGCAGCGCGGTTTGCCGCGCTGCCCTTTCGTGACCGACCGTATCCCCACACGGCCCGTCCCCCGTATTCTGATGATCCCGAGACTTCTGGACAGACTCGGCAACAAAATCAACCGCAGATTACATCACCACAACCATCGTGCCAACATCGACCCGCTCATAGAGATCGACGACGTCCTCGTTGCGCATACGGATGCAGCCCGACGACACGGCGCCGCCGATCGTCCATGGCTGGTTGGTGCCGTGGATGCGGTAGAGCGTCGAGCCGAGATAAAGCGCGCGCGCGCCGAGCGGGTTCTCGACGCCGCCGGCGACATACGTCGGCAGATAACGGCCATGGGCGGCTTCACGCGAAATCATCTGCGCCGGCGGTCGCCATTCGGGCCAGACCTTCTTCTGCGAGATCTTGTGCTTGCCGGCCCATTCGAAGCCCGGCTTGCCGGTGCCGACGCCATAGCGCCGCGCCTTGCCGTTGTTCTCGACCAGATAGAGGAAATTCTCCCGTGTATCGATAACGATCGTGCCCGGCTTCTCCGGGCCATCATAGGCGACTTCCTGCGGCAGGTAGATCGGGTTGATCTGCGGTCGCGCGATAATGCGCTTCTTGGCCGGCGCTTGCATCGCGGCCGTGTGCAGCTGAGCCGGTTGCGCCTGCCGCTGAGAACGGCGCTGCGGCTTTTGCATCTCTTGCCGGTTCTGGCGGACGATGCCCGGCGCGCGGCCAAGCTGCAGCACCCAGGGCGCCGAAAGGTCGGGGCTCACCATCACCGGCGGCCTGTCGGCATAGCGGTCATTGGCGCTGGAGGGCGTAGCGGCGGCCAGTACGGCAGCGGCGCCGAGCAGCGGGAACAAAAATGTCTTCATTGGAACGCACCCTGATCGTCGAACATGCCGGGGCGCACAAGCGTCCCCGATGTCGCGAACATTGGGCGCGGAGCAGCAACCGAAACATGAATCGGAATGCGTAAAATGCTGCATTGTCAGTAAAGCTTTCGGTGTGGTTACCGGCCGGTTCAGGAATCTGGTAAAGCCGCGGTAAAGGCAGCGCTGAGGCGCATTAACCAATGGAATTGTGCCATGGATGAGAAGACAGGCCTGCTCGCCGGACCCGATGGTATCGCGCGCTGCTTCTGGCACGGCAATCTGCCGGACTATCTGCACTACCACGATCACGAATGGGGCCGGCCGGTCGACGACGACCGCAGGCTGTTCGAAAAGATCTGCCTCGAAGGCTTTCAGTCGGGCCTGTCCTGGCTGACCATATTGCGCAAGCGCGAGAATTTTCGCGAGGCGTTCGCCGGCTTCGATATCGACAGGATCGCCGCCTTCACCGAACAGAATGTCGAGCGCCTGCTCGGCAATGCCGGTATCATTCGCCACCGCGGCAAGATTGTCTCGACCATCAACAACGCCAGGCGCGCGCGTGAATTGGCCGACGAGGCCGGCTCGCTGGCGGCCTGGTTCTGGAAGTTCGAACCCGGCCCGGACGAACGGCCCGAAATCGTCGATCTCGCCCATCTGCGCGCCAATCCGACCACGGTAGTCTCGGTGCGGATTTCGAAGGAGCTGAAGAAACGCGGCTGGAGCTTTGTCGGCCCGACCACCGTCTACGCCTTCATGCAGGCGATGGGGCTGGTCAACGACCATCTCGAAGGCTGTGTCTGCCGCGAGCAGGTCGAGGTGGAGCGCAAGGCGTTCAAAAGGCCCAAGTAGCGTCGTTCTTGCCTTCTCCCACAAGAAGGGGAGAAGGCAAGGGGCACTCAACAACTCAAGCGCCGGCGCCCGCCAGAAAGAGCCCGGCAACGATAGCCGCTATCGTGGCAAACGCCGGATAGATCACGAGCAGGCTGGTCAGCAGCGCATCGCGCATGGTCGGCCCCGTACGCTTGTCTGCGGCAACCTCGAACGGTCCCGCCATTTGGGTTGCAGGTCCCGGTGCATGATGATCGGCCGGCCTCAGCTGGGCGGGCAGCTCGCGGGTGCGGCTGTCGTTGATGTCGAATTTCTGCGCCAAGGTCATGGCCCGAACCCCTTGTTTCGGCGAGCTTTATCGGCTGCGATTGTGTCGGCACGATGCCGCGCTTATGGCGGAATTGTTTCAGCTTCTTGCCTTCTCCCGCACGGGGAGAAGGCAGGGAGCAAACCCTTGCCGCGCCAAGCCCCATCGGTTAGGACACGCCCACTCGAAACAAGTCAGCTTTACCTAGCGAAAAGACCCATGCCATGGCCGACCAATCGGAAAAGATGAAAGCGCGGCTGCCGCGCGGGCTTGTCGATCGCGGCGCCGAGGATATCCGTGCCGTCGAGAAGATGATGGCGACGATCCGCTCGGTCTATGAGCTGTACGGCTTCGAGCCGGTCGACCAGCCGCTGATCGAATACACCGACGCGCTGGGCAAATTCCTGCCCGATCAGGATCGGCCGAACGAGGGCGTGTTCTCCTTCCAGGACGATGACGACCAGTGGCTGTCGCTGCGCTACGATTTGACCGCGCCGATGGCCCGTTTTGTCGCTGAGAACTTTGAGCGCCTGCCGAAACCCTATCGCAGCTACCGTTCCGGCTGGGTGTTCCGCAACGAGAAGCCCGGCCCTGGCCGATTCCGCCAGTTCATGCAGTTCGACGCCGACACGGTGGGCACGCCAGGTGTCGCGGCCGACGCCGAAATGGCGATGATGATGGCCGACGTGATGGAAGCGCTCGGCATCAAGCGCGGCGACTACGTCATTAGGGTCAACAATCGCAAGGTGCTCGACGGCGTGCTGGAAGCGATCGGCCTTGGCGGCGACGAGAATGCTGGACGCCGGTTGCAGGTGCTGCGGGCGATCGACAAGCTGGACAAGTTTGGACCGGAAGGCGTCAAGCTTTTGCTGGGCAAAGGTCGCTGGGACGGCGGTAAAGAGGGCGAGGGGGATTTTACAAAGGGGGCTGGGCTAGACGAAGTTCAAGCAGCGTTCATTGTCGCCGTCGTTCTTCACAACCAACACGTCGAGGCTGGGCTCAAAAACGATGTAGGAAAATGGAACAGGGTACTTGAGGCCAACCCCACCGCCGAAGCGGGATTTGCTGAACTCAAAGAGATTGAAGCGCTTGTCCTGGCTGCCGGCTATGGTCCGGACCGCATTCGCATAGACCCCTCCGTCGTCCGCGGCCTCGAATATTACACCGGCCCGGTCTATGAAGCCGAACTGCTGGCCGAAATTCCCAACGAAGAGGGAAAAATCGTCCGCTTCGGCTCGGTCGGCGGTGGCGGGCGCTATGATGGCCTCGTCTCGCGCTTTCGCGGCGAGCCGGTGCCGGCGACCGGCTTTTCCATCGGCGTCTCCAGGCTGATGACGGCGCTGAAGAACCTCGGCAAGCTCGATACATCGGACGTGATCGCGCCGGTCGTCGTGCTCACCATGGACAAGGACACGGACAGTCTCGGCCGCTACCAGAAAATGGTGGCCGAGCTGCGCGCCGCCGGCATCCGCTCGGAAATGTATCTCGGCGGCGCCGGCATGAAGGCGCAGCTCAAATATGCCGACCGCCGCGGCAGCCCGGTCGCCATCATCCAGGGCGGCGACGAGCGGGCGAAAGGCGAGGTGCAGATCAAGGACCTGATCGAGGGCGCCCGGATGTCGGCGGAGATTGTGGACAACGCCGAATGGCGCTCCGCGCGCCCGGCGCAGGTGACGGTGGCGGAAAGCGATCTGGTTGGCGAGGTAAGGAAGATACTGGCGGCGCAGGCGGCCGACCGGGCGAAGGGTGGCGCGTGAACACCCCCCTCTGGCCTGCCGGCCATCTCCCCCTCAAGGGGGGAGATTGGCAGCCGTACCGCCGGCACTTACCTTTCAACCTTGAAAATAGGGCGAAGGCTGCGACGAGACTAATCTCCCCCCTTGAGGGGGAGATGGCCGGCAGGCCAGAGGGGGGTGCCTCGCACCCAACCGATCAATGACCTCCCGCTACCCCGCCATCGCATCAGACATCACAAAACTCTTTGCTGCGCGAAACACGCATGCGGTCGAGGTGGCGGTGCTGCAGCCGGCCGACCCGTTCCTGGACATGGCCGGCGAGGATTTGCGCCGGCGTATTTTCCTCACCGAAAGCGAGACCGGACAGACGCTTTGCCTGCGGCCGGAGTTCACCATCCCGGTCTGCCTCGACCACATTGCCAGCCAGGCCGGAACGCCGCGCCGCTATTCCTATCTCGGCGAGGTGTTTCGCCAGCGCCGCGAGGGCGGAAACGAGTTTTTCCAGGCCGGCATCGAGGATCTCGGCGACGGCGACATCGCACAGGCCGATGCCCGATCGCTGGCCGATGCGCATGCGCTGCTTTCGCTGGTGCTGCCGGGCCAGGAACTGACGATCACGCTCGGCGACCAGACTGTTTTCGAGGCGGTGCTCGCCGCACTCGGCCTGCCGCGCGGCTGGCGCATGCGGCTGGCCCGCGCCTTCGGTTCGGCGGCGATGCTGGAGGCAGCGCTTGCCGACCTCGCCAACCCGCCGCGCAACGGCCAGCTCGCCGGCGCGGTCGCAGCCCTTGTCCTCGATGGCAATCTGGAAGCGCTTTCCTCGCACATCGCCGGCGGCATGGAGCAGGCGGGTCTGTCGGCGTCGGCCGGACGGTCGCCGACCGAGATTGCGCGGCGCTTGATCGAAAAGGCCGAGCTGCGCAGCGTCAGGCTGTCGAACGAGGCATTTTCGGCGCTTAAGGATTTTCTGGCAGTCGATGTGGCGCTCGACGGCGCGGCAAAAGCGCTCGAAACCTTTGCGACCGGGGCCGGCGTTTCGCTGGGCGCGGCACTGGAAGATTTTTCAGCTCGCGCCAAGGCGATCGAAGCGCTTGGCCTGTCCACGGCAAAAATCCGCTACGACGCCGCCTTTGGCCGTCCGCTCGATTACTACACGGGCCTGGTCTTCGAGATCGCGGCGGAAAACGGTGACCGGCCGCTGGCCGGCGGCGGCCGTTACGACCGCTTGCTGACGTTGCTCGGCGCGAAAACGCCGATCCCCGGCGTCGGCTTTTCCGTCTGGCTCGACCGCATCGAAACGTTGCGGGAGAAGGCGCAATGATCACGCTGGCGATTCCATCGAAGGGCCGGCTCAAGCAGCAGGCGCTGGAGGTGCTGGCCAAGGCCGGGCTTGCCGTCAGCCTGCCCGGCGACGAGCGCAAATATCGCGCCCGCATCGAAGGCGTGGAAGCGGTCGAGGTGGCGTTCCTGTCGGCCTCAGAAATCGCAGGCGAAATCGGCCAGGGCTCGGTCGACCTCGGCATCACCGGCGAGGATCTGTTGCGCGAAAGCCTCGCCGACTGGGAGGCGCGCGCGGAGATCGTCGCCCGCCTCGGTTTCGGCAATGCCGATGTCGTGGTGGCGGTGCCCGAGATCTGGCTCGACGTCGATACGATGGCCGACCTCGACGATGTCGCCGCCGATTTCCGCCAGCGCCACGGCAGGCGGCTCAGGATAGCCACAAAATACTGGCGGCTGACGCAGCAGTTCTTTTCGCAAAAGCACGGCATCCAGGTCTATCGCATCGTCGAGAGCCTCGGCGCCACCGAAGGCGCGCCAGCGGCGGGATTGGCCGATGTCGTCGTCGACATCACCACGTCAGGCTCGACGCTGCGCGCCAATCACCTGAAGGTTTTGGCGGACGGCGTCATCCTGCGCTCGCAGGCCTGCCTCGTCGCGTCGCGGAAGCCGCGTGCGGCGACCGACGAGGCTGTCGTGCGCGACATCGCGGCAAAGATGGGTGCCTTCCCTCCCCCTTGAGGGGAGGGTGGACAGCCGCCGAAGGCGGATGGACGGGTGGGTCGTTGCGGCAGTGCTCGACGCGAGACGATCCCACCCGCCTCGCTTCGCGAGGCACCCTGCCCTCAAGGGGGAGGGGATTGCGCTCCAAAACCATCAACGGGATTTCCACCATCCCGGCAGGCTGATAGACTCGGGTCGCCTGCGGAGGAGACGGCAATGCCGATCAATCTCGACGAGTTGAAGAATGCCACCAGCCTGCGCGGCCGCCGCCCGGGCAATGGAGCCACGTTTGTCGCGCCGGTCGACGGCAGGGCGCATGTGTCGGGCGAGCGCACCGTGCCGCTGCTGCAGCAAACGATCCCGGCGCTGCTTTCGGACACCGTCAGCAAATACGGCACGCTCGATGCCGCCGTCTTCGTCGACCAGGACAAGCGCTTCACCTGGAGCGAACTTTCAGACACGGTGGATGCGCTGGCCGCAGGCTTCCTGGCGCTTGGCCTTGAAAAAGGCGACCGCGTCGGCATCTGGTCGCCAAACCGCTGGGAATGGCTGGTGACGCAATTCGCCACCGCCCGCATCGGCCTGATCCTGGTCAACATCAACCCGGCTTATCGGTTGACCGAACTCGACTATGCGCTGAACAAGGTCGCTTGCCGAGCGCTGGTCACGGCCGTCAAATTCAAGAGCTCCGACTATCTCGGCATGATCGAGACGCTGGCGCCGGAGATCGCGACGGCGACGCCGGGCGAGCTCGATGCGAAAAAATTGCCGGCGCTAAAAATCGTCATCCGCATGGGCGAGGAGCATTCGCCCGGCATGCTCAATTTCACCGACGTGCTGGCGATGGGCGGGCGCGACGAGCATGACAGCCTCGACCGGATCTCCGAGGGGCTGAAACCCGGCGATGCCATCAACATCCAGTTCACCTCAGGCACGACAGGCGCGCCCAAGGGCGCGACGCTGACCCACAACAACATCGTCAACAACGGCAATTTCGTCACCTCGGCGATCAGGCTCACCGTCGACGACCGGCTGTGCATCCCGGTGCCGCTCTATCACTGCTTCGGCATGTCGATGGGCACGATCGGCTGCGTCACCAAGGGCGCGACGATGGTTTTCCCGGGCGAGGGGTTTGATGCCGGCGCCACGCTGAGAGCGGTGGCGGGTGAGCGCTGCACCGGCCTCTATGGCGTGCCGACCATGTTCGTCGGCCTGCTCGACCATCCGGATTTCGACACCTTTGATCTCACCAGCCTGCGCACCGGCATCATGGCCGGCTCGCCGTGCCCGATCGAGGTGATGAAGAAGGTGGTCTCGCTGATGCACATGGCGGAGGTGACAATCGCCTATGGCATGACCGAGACCAGCCCGGTGTCGTTCCAGAGCAGCGTCGACGACCCGCTGGAAAAGCGCGTCTCGACCGTCGGCCGCGTCCACCCCCATGTCGAGGTGAAGGCGATCGATGCCGATGGCGCGACCGTTGCGGTCGGCGCGCCGGGCGAACTCTGCACGCGCGGCTATTCGGTGATGAAGGGCTATTGGGACGACGAGGAAAAAACCCGCGAGGCGATCGATCCCGACGGCTGGATGCACACCGGCGACCTCGCCACCATCGACGCCGAGGGTTATTGCAACATCGTCGGCCGGGTCAAGGATATGGTCATCCGCGGCGGCGAGAACGTCTATCCGCGCGAGGTCGAGGAATTTCTCTACCGCCACCCCAAGGTCAGGGAAGTGCAGGTGTTCGGCATCCCCGACCCGAAATTTGGCGAGGAGCTTTGTGCCTGGATCGTGCTCAAGCCGGGCCAGACCGCCACCGACCAGGAGATCAAGGCCTTCTGCGCCGGCCAGATCGCCCATTACAAGATCCCGCGCCACATCCGCTTCCGCACCGAATTGCCGATGACGGTGACCGGCAAGCCGCAGAAGTTTCTCATGCGCGAGGCGATGGTTGACGAACTCGGCCTGGTGACGCCGAAGACGGCTTGAAGCGGGGTGTGAGCACTCTTTCCGCTTCAATCCGACTGTGCCAGCTCGGTGCTGGCAAGGCTAAACCGCCGGTCCTTCGAGCCCGCTTCTCTCGTGCGACTTCCACAGGTACCAGCCGAGGACGGTACCGAAGAAGAATGTGTGGGCAATGAACTGCACGACCGGGCTTGCTTGCAGGAACCAGGGGAATGCGATCGGCGCGATCACATAGAAATTGACGAGCCACAAGGCGAGGCCAAAGATGCTGCCGAGACCGATGAAGGCTGCTCGCCCTCGCAGCATTGCGGCAATCTCCCCGAACACGATCCCGTAGGCGATGGCGAGGATCAAATGTACGACCACGCCGGCGATGCTGGCCGTCAAGAGCGGGTAGCCGGGATCGAGGGCTTCCGGTCCAAGCGCGATGGCGCCGATCATGCGCAGGGGCATGAAGAACGCTTCCGCCCCCATCATGAACGCACTCGCCGCCATTTCGAATGCCGCAAAGACGAGGCCAGCGACGATGCCCCCATCAGCCCCCTGCTGGAAACCCCATCGGATCTCGCGCGGCGTCACCGGTGTATGGATATAATCACGGTAAGCCATAGCACTGCTGCTCCCTGTTCTGGACGCAGATTCCTCCATAAAATCAATGCTGGGAACGCGTCGGCGGTTCCGGATGTCGGGTATAATTCACGAGGATTTGATTGAAGTTGATGTTTCTCGGCCGAGCTGACGGTTCGGCTCTTTGCCCGCATCGACGCTGCAGCCATGCAGCTTTCCACGACCGCCCCAAGCCGGCTGTTACCTCGCGCGAGACCACAACTGGCTCCATAGATCGTAGCCCGCAAGGAGGACGCCGATGCCGACCGCAACGCCCAGATCGGGATGTGGGACGAAACGGACTACGACGCCGAAAAACGCCAGAAAAGCTACAAACGCCAGGACGGCCAGGAAGCGGCTCAAATTCATCTGTTGTCCTCCTTTCGCCCGTCCTTAGCCCCCGTAGATCATGTTGGGCAGCCCGTACACGATCTGCGGGAAGACGTAGATGATGACCATGCACAGGATGACGATCAGCATATAGGGCATCATTCCGCGGAAAATATCCGAAAGCTGAACATGCGGCGGCGAAATGCCCTTGAGGTAGTAGGCCGACATCGCCATGGGCGGCGACAAAAAGGCCGTCTGAAGGTTGACTGCGACGAGCACGCCGAAAAACAGCGGATCGATCTCGAAATGCGCCAATAGCGGCAGGAAGATCGGAACGAAGATCACGATAATCTCCGTCCATTCCAGCGGCCAGCCCAGGATGAAGATGATGATCTGGGCGACGATCAGAAACATCAGCGGCGACATGTCGAGGCCGGTGACGAAATCGCTGATCAGTTGCTGGCCTCCCAGATAGGCAAAGACCGAGGCGAAGGTCGCGGAGCCGACGAACAGCCAGCACACCATCGCGGTGGTGCGCGCCGTCAAATAGACGGACTCCTTCAGGCGTTGCCACGTCAGGGCCCGGTAGGCGGCGGCCAGCACGACGCCGCCGAGCGCGCCGATGGCGGCAGCCTCCGAGGGCGTGGCAAGGCCGAACAGGATAGCGCCGAGCACCGCGAGTATCAGGGCCGCCAGAGGGACGAAAGAAGTCAGCAGCATCCAGCTGATTTGCAAGACCGAATAGTGCCCTACCTCGTCTCGGGTCGGCTTCGGCGCCACCTGCGGCTGCAGCACCGCCATCGTCACCACATAAATCAGATAAAGGCCGGCAAGCAGCAGTCCTGGAAGCAGGGCTGCCGCATACATACGAACTACCGACACACCCGCCGTCGCGCCATAGACGATGAGCAGAATCGACGGCGGAATGAGGATGCCTAGGGTTCCGCCCGCGCAGATCACTCCCGAGGCATAGCTGACGTCGTAACGCGCCTTCAGCATGGCGGGAAACGCCAGCAGGCCCATCAGTGTCACGACCGCGCCGACGATGCCTGTGGCCGTTGCGAAAAGGGTGCAGGTGATGAGGGCGGCGACCGCCATGGAGCCAGGAACGTGCCTGGTGGCGATATAGAGGGTGCCGAAAAGGCGCTCGATGATATTGGCCCGCTCGACGATATAGCCCATGAACAGGAACAGCGGGATGGCAGTCAGCACGTCGTTCGAAATCACGGAATAGGTCTGATTCACGAACAGATCGAAAATTCGGTTGTTGAAGAAGCCGCCGATCCAATGCTCCGCAAGCGTCCAGCCGTCGGCGCCATCCTCAACCGCGCGTTCGTAGGCGCGCCACATCCGTCCCGGATTTAAATAAGCGTAGTAGCCGAAGGCGACCCCGAGCGCCATCAAAGTGAACGCAACCGGGAAGCCAAGGAAGATCGCCAGAAGCAGAATGAGCAGCATCGCGACGGCGACCTGGGGATCGCTCATCTGTCTTCTCCGTCGCGGTCGGGTTTATTGTCGGGGTGGAGGAATGGGAGGTCGACTGCTTCCGAACCGTGATGCAGAACATCGAGCGTCTTGGCTTCCATCAGCACCTTCTCGGTCTCTTCCACGTCTTCCGCCGCGCGCGGCCATGTTCCGGTTCGCAGGCAGACGACGCAGCGGAACACCTGGGCAATCCCCTGCACGAAGAGCAGGATGCCTGCCGCCACGATGACTGCCTTGAACTGAAAGATCGGAATCCCGGCCGGACTGTTCGAGCTTACCTCGAGATAGCGGAAGCTGCGCGCGGCATACTTCCAGCCGGCCAGAATCAGCGCCGTGACGCCTGGGAAGAAGAAGATGATGTAGAGGACAAGTTCGACCGCCGCTTGCACGCGCGGCCTCCACAGACGGTAGATGAAATCGCCGCGCACGTGCCCGTCCCGCGACAAGGTGTAGGCGCCGGCCATCATGAACATCGTGCCGTAGAGCATGTAGCTGAGGTCGAATGCCCATGCGGTCGGCGCGCTGAACAGGTATCGCACGACAACTTCATAGCTCACGCCGAGCGTCATGACGACGACGCTCCAGGCGAATACCTTGCCAAACCATGCCGAAAGTTCATCGGCGAATGCAATGTAACGGAGCATGTGCAGGGTTCCCGTCAGGTGCAATCCGGCGGTCCATAAGACCGCCGGATTGCCGAAGCGGAGGCGCGAATTAGAGCTTCAGCTTGCCGGGGAAGTGATGTTCGTAGGCCAGCGTCAAATCGGCTGAATTCATAAGCTCGTAGTAGACGACGCGTTCGACCCATTGGCGCTGGCTATCGAGCACCCGCTTCATGAACTCGTCCGCCTCCAGCGTCGGGATGATCTTGTCCCAGGCCTCGAGCTGCGCGTCGAGAATCTCCTTCGAGGTGCGGTGCACGGTGACACCGTGCTCGGTCTGCAGCTTCTGCAGGTCGGCCGAATAGCTGTCGAGGGCGAGCGCGGTGTTCGCGGTGCTGGCCGCCTCGACGCCATATTCGAGAATGGCCTTCAAATCGTCGTCGAGGTCGTCGAATACGTCCTTGTTGAACAGGAATTCGAACGACTCGCTCGCCTGATGGTAGGACGACAGGATGTAGTGCTTGGCGACGTCCTGCGAACCGAAGCGAAGGTCGGACGACGGATTGTTGAATTCGAAGGCGTCGATGACCCCACGTTCCATGGCCGGCACGATTTCACCGCCGGGCAGCTGTGCCACGCTGAGCCCAAGGTTCTGCATGAGATCGGCGGCAAGACCGACCGTCCGATACTTGAATCCCTGCAGTTCAGCCGTGGCCGTGACAGGATTCTTGAACCAGCCGAACGGCTGCGCCGGCATCGGGAAGCCATAGAAGCCGACCACGTTGAGGCCCATGATCTCCTGCGTCAGCTCGCGGTAGAGATCCTTGCCGCCGCCCTGGTGGAACCACGCGAGCATGGTGGTGGCGCTGCCGCCAAACACAGGTCCAGTTCCGAAAAGCGACGCGGCCTTGTGCTTGCCGTACCAGTAGACGGGGACGGTATGCGCGGCGTCGATGACGCCGTCATTGACGCCATCCAGCACCTGGAACGCGCCGACGACCGCACCCGCGGGCAGGAGCTCGAACTTCAGCCGGCCGCCCGACATCTTTTCGACGCGCTCTATGTACTGCCGCGCGAAATCCATCCAGATGTCCGAAGCAGGCCAGGAGGTCTGCATCTTGATGGTGACCGGCGCCTGCGCCAGCACGGCCGGGGCCGAGAGCGTCGTCGCTGCAGCCGCACCGGCGGTGATGGCGGTCGACTTTTCCAGGAACCCGCGACGCGAGATTTTCTTGTCGGACATTTACTCCTCCCATTGCTGTAAACGCTTCTGCCACAACCAGAATATGCGAACTCGCCCCTTGCGCAACCAGTTTCGCTGCCGGTGACATCGGGGCATCGGGCGCTCGGTCTGGCACAAGCGCCAATATGTTTCCGCATTCGACGATTTTTTGTAGTCGGCGCCTATCCTGTTCTGGCCTCCATAACGAATGTAGGACTGCTGCGCGGCATGCCAAGGCGGTCGGACCCTCTGGCCAATGTCCCCACCCTCACGCAGCCAGTACCGCCTCGTCCAGCCCGCGGATAATCTTGGCGAGTTCGACGCATTCGTCATGCCGGACTTTGTTGCGCCGCCAGGCGAGGCAGATCGTGCGCTGCGGCATCGGCTCCTGGAACGGAAGGATCTTCAAATCGCGCATGGCGCTGGCCGGCCCTGCCGCCATCTCCGGGATAAGCGTGACGCCGAGCCCGTGCGCCACCATCTGCAGCAGCGTCGTCAGGCTGGTCGCGCCATAGCTCGCCATTGCCACCGGCCGCACGCTGCCGCAGACGGCAAGCGCCTGTTCACGCAGGCAGTGGCCTTCCTCCAGCAGCATCAGCCTTTCCAATGCCGGGCTTTCCGGCGGCACCGGCGGCGAGGCGAAGGCTGAATCGCCGGCCGGCACGGCAAGGAAGAACCGGTCGGAGAAAAGCGGCTCGGTGATCAGTCCGGGCTGATCGAGGGGAAGGGCCGCAATGAAGGCGTCGAGCTTTCCCAGGGCGGTGTCCTCGACCAGCGAGGCGGTCATCGCTTCACGCAATTCGAGCTGCAAGGCCGGGAAATGCCGTTTTAGTTCCGGCAGCACATGCGGCAGCAGATAGGGCGCCACCGTCGGGATGATGCCGAGCCGGAAGCGCCCTTCCATGGCGGGGCGGCCGCGCCGGGCCGTGGTCTCGATCTCGCGGATGTCGGCAAGAATGCGATCGATACGTGGCAGCATGGCCAGTGCCTCGTCGGTCATCCGCACCGATTTGCCGCCGCGCTCGAACAGCCGGCAATTCAGCCGCAACTCCATTTCTGCAATCTGCGACGACAGCGCCGGCTGGCTGACGCCGGCGAGCTTCGCGGCACGGCCGAAATGCAGCGTCTGTGCTAGCGCCTCGAAATATTGCATCTGCCGGACGGTGAGACCTATCATAAGCAAAACCTATCGCAACAAACAGGAAAGGCAATTTGTTTTTATCGGCAAGGCGGCCTAGTCTGGAACCATTCCAGAATGGCGTGGCTCAGGGCCCGTCCGGAAAATCAACAATCCCGGAAATCAACAAATCCCGGAAATCAACAAGTCGGAGAGAACGATGGACGCAAAGACCGATGACACCAGCGCCGGCAAATGCCCGGTCGCGCATGGGTCGGCCGGCAGGACCAACCGTGACTGGTGGCCAAACCAGCTTGACCTTGCCGTTCTCCACCAGCAGTCGAGCGTCTCGGACCCGATGGGCGAGGACTTCGACTACGCCAAGGAGTTCAAGAGCCTCGATCTCGATGCGGTTATCAAGGACCTGCACCAGGTGATGACCGATTCGCAGGATTGGTGGCCGGCCGATTTCGGCCATTACGGCCCGCTCTTCATCCGCATGGCCTGGCACAGCGCCGGCACCTATCGTATCGGCGATGGCCGTGGCGGCGCCGGCGCCGGCCAGCAGCGTTTCGCGCCGCTCAACAGCTGGCCGGACAACGCCAATCTCGACAAGGCACGCCGGCTGCTGTGGCCAATCAAGCAGAAATACGGCAGGAAGATCTCCTGGGCCGACCTGTTGATCCTCACCGGCAACGTCGCGCTGGAATCGATGGGCTTCAAGACGTTCGGCTTCGCTGGCGGACGCGCCGATGTCTGGGAGCCCGAGCAGGACGTGGATTGGGGGTCGGAAACCAAGTGGCTCGGCGACGAGCGCTATTCCGGCGACCGCGAACTTCGGGGCCATCTCGGCGCCGTGCAGATGGGGCTGATCTACGTCAACCCGGAAGGGCCGAATGGCAAGCCCGACCCGTTGGCCTCTGCACGCGACATCCGTGAAACCTTCGCACGCATGGCCATGAACGACGAGGAAACCGTGGCGCTCATCGCCGGCGGTCACACCTTCGGCAAGACCCACGGCGCCGGCGATGCATCGCTGGTGGGGGCGGAGCCGGAAGGCGCCGGCATCGAGGCGCAGGGCCTCGGCTGGTCGAGCAAGCATGCCACCGGCATTGCCGGCGACGCCATCACCTCGGGCCTCGAGGTGACCTGGACCACGACGCCGACCAAGTGGAGCAACAACTTCTTCGATAATCTGTTCAACTACGAATGGGAACTGACCAAGAGCCCGGCCGGCGCCCATCAGTGGACGCCGAAGGGCGGCGCCGGTGCAGGCTCCGTGCCGGACGCGCACAATCCGTCGAAGCGCCGCGCGCCGGCGATGCTGACCACCGACCTCGCCCTGCGCGTCGACCCGGCCTATGAGAAGATCTCGCGGCGTTTCCATGAGAATCCGGATCACTTCGCCGATGCCTTCGCTCGCGCCTGGTTCAAGCTGACCCATCGCGACATGGGTCCGGTTGTCCGCTATCTCGGCCCGCTCGTGCCGAACGAAGAGCTGATCTGGCAGGACCCTGTCCCGGCCATCGATCACGAACTGATCAGCGAGCAGGACATCGCCTCGCTGAAGGCGAAGATCCTGGCCTCTGGCCTGTCTGTTTCCGAACTGGTCTCGACCGCCTGGGCCTCGGCCTCGACTTTCCGCGGCTCCGACAAGCGCGGCGGCTGCAACGGCGCACGCATCCGCCTGGCGCCGCAGAAGGACTGGGACGTCAATCAGCCGACCGAACTGTCGAAGGTGCTTGCACAGCTCGAAGGCGTCCAGAGCGAGTTCAACGCCGGGCAGACAGGCGACAAGAAGGTCTCGCTTGCCGACCTGATCGTTCTCGGCGGCGTCGCCGCGGTCGAGAAGGCAGCGAAGGACGGCGGCCATGACGTGGAGGTGCCTTTCACGCCAGGCCGCATGGACGCCTCGCAGGAACAGACGGATGTCCAGTCCTTCGCCGCGCTCGAGCCAAAAGTCGATGGCTTCCGCAATTATGTCCGGGGCAAGCAGCCGATGTCGGTCGAAGCGATGCTGGTCGATCGGGCGCAGCTGCTGACCTTGACGGCGCCGGAGATGACGGTGCTCGTCGGTGGGTTGCGGGTGCTCGGCGCCAACACCGGCAAGTCGAAGCACGGGGCGTTCACCGACAGGCCGGGCACGTTGACCAACGATTTTTTCGTCAACCTGCTCAGCATGGACACGGTCTGGGATCCGGCCGCCGGCTCCGATGAAGTCTACGAAGCGCGCGACCGCAAGAGCAAGGCGGTCAAGTGGACCGGCACCCGCGCAGATCTGATCTTCGGCTCGCACGCGCAGTTGCGTGCGCTTGCCGAGGTCTACGGGTCGGCGGACGCCGGGCAGAAGTTCGTTAGGGATTTCGTCGCTGCCTGGACCAAGGTGATGAACGCCGACCGCTTCGATCTTGCCCGATCCTGAGGCGGCAAGTGATTCTCTAACAAAAAGGCGCGGGCCGGGTCCCGCGCCTTTTTGTCAGACCAAAGCCTGTCAGTCCTTCTCGAAGATACGGGTCTTGGCGACCACGCCGGCGATGGCGCCGCCGATCAGGGGTGCGACGATGAACAGCCAGAGCTGGCCGATCGCCGCACTTCCCGAAAACAGCGCCGGGCCGATCGAGCGGGCCGGATTGAGCGATGTGCCGGTCACCGGAATGATGGCGAAGTGCAGTCCCGCCAGCGTCAGGCCGATGACGAGGCCAGCAAAGGCCGTCGCGTGGCTGCCGCTGGTGACGCCGAGGATCACCGTGACAAAGGTGAAGGTTCCGATCAGTTCCCACAGAAACGCCGAGCTGACACCCCATTTCGTCGCATCCCAGCCATTGGCGCCGAAGCCGCCGGTATGGCCGCCGACCTGCCCGGAGACGATGATCCACAGCGCCAGCGACGCAATGATGGCGCCGATGACCTGCGCGATCCAGTAGGGGATGACGTCCTTGGCCTCCATTCGGCCGGCGAGGAACACGCCGATCGTCACCGCCGGGTTGAGATGTGCGCCCGAGATCGGGCCGATGGCATAAGCCGCCGCGATCAGGCCGATGCCGAATGCCAGACCGATGCCTTCCTGGCCGAGCGGAAGCGCGCCGCCGAAGCCGCCCGTTACCACGGAAGCCGTGCCGATGAACACCAGTAGAAATGTGCCTAGAACTTCCGCCATGTAAGTCTTCATTGCCCTCTCCTTGTAATTTCCCGCCGATCCGCTTGCAGTTCTTGGCGAATCACGCAGCGGAAGACTATCGCAACTTCAAAAGTTTGAAAGCATAGCAATGCGAGGGTCGCTGAAATCAAGAGAGCTGCGTTTGATCTGGCGTTCTCACGGGGAGAGGGTCAGGGTGAGGGGGCAGCGCAAACCTGAAGCGAGCGCCCTCTGCCCGCAAGACTCTCCCCGCTTGTGTGCGCCGGTCGCGCGCTTTAGAGCAGGACCCCGGAATTGATTTGCTGAGTAACGGAATAACAAGATGCGACTGGGCGGACGGCTGGCAGCAGCCATCGAAGTGCTGGAGGACATCGGCCGGCGACACCGGCCGGTCGCCGATGCGCTGAAGGATTGGGGCCTGTCGCACCGCTTCGCCGGCGGCGGCGATCGCGCCGCGATCGGCAACATCGTCTACGACGCGCTGCGGCGAAAGCGCTCGGCCGGCTGGCCGTTGGGCGAAGATACGCCGCGCGCCATCGGTTTTGGCGCGCTGCTGCTCGAATGGAACCAGACGGCGCAGTCGTTGAACGAAGCGCTCGACGGTGACAAGTTTGCGCCGCCGCTGTTGAACGACGATGAGTTGAAGGCGGTTGCCGGCCGCCGGCTCGACGATGCGCCGCCGGCGGTGCGCGCCGATATTCCGGATTGGTGCGAACCGCTTTTCGAGCAGGCCTTCGGTGCCAGATGGGTCGATGAAGGTGCGGCGCTGGCGACCCGCCCGCCACTCGACCTCAGGGTCAACACGCTGAAGGCCGATCGCAACAAGGTGCTCGCCGAACTGGCCGAGACCGGCGCCAAGGCTGCACGAATTGCGCCGCACGGCATCCGCATCCCGCCGATCGCGGGCGACGGCAGGCACCCGAACGTGCAGGCCGAACCGGCCTTCCAGAAAGGCTGGTTCGAGGTTCAGGACGAAGGCTCGCAGATTGCCGCCACGCTGGCTGGCGCCGAGGCCGGGATGCAGGTTCTCGACTTTTGCGCCGGAGCCGGCGGCAAGACGCTGGCCTTGTCGGCGGCAATGGACAATCGCGGCCAGGTGTTTGCCCATGATTCCGAAAAAGCGCGGCTGGCGCCGATCTTCGACCGCATCCGCCGCTCGGAAAACCGCAACGTGCAAATCGTCACCAAGCCGACGGAACTAAGCCCCCTCGCGGGCCAAATCGACATCGTCGTGGTCGACGCGCCCTGCACCGGCAGCGGCACCTGGCGGCGCCGGCCCGATGCAAAATGGCGGCTGACGCAGAAGCAGCTTGATGCGCGCAAGGGCGAGCAATCGGCGATCCTCGATGTCGCCAAAACCTTCGTCAAACCGGGCGGGCTGCTGGTCTACATCACCTGCTCGGTGTTCGACGAGGAGAATGGCGAGCAGGTCGCTGCCTTCAGGGATCGTAACAGCGGCTTTGTCCCGGTCGATCACCGCCAGCTCTGGGACACCCGCTTTCCGGGCCACGAGGCAGCAGCGCGTATCGGCGCAGGCGGCATTTCGCTGTCGCCGGCGTTGAGCGGTACCGATGGGTTTTATGTCTGCGCACTGCGCAAGGATGGCTGAACCTTGCCGGCGGGCTGATTGCTGCAGTGCAGCAATAGCGATTGCCTGCCGCTCATACCTCTGCAATAAGCTTTTCTGACAGGAGCGTGACAAGCTATGGCAGCAGAGATCGTACCCGCCCCCAATTATGAGGATCGTGTCAGGACGTCCTTCGCGCGCCAGAACGCCATGATGACGATCGGCGCCGAGCTGACGTTGGTGACGCCGGGCATCATCGAGATCGAGATGCCCTATTCGGCGGCGCTGACTCAGCAGCATGGCTTCCTCCATGCCGGCGTCATTTCGACGGCCCTGGACTCGGCCTGCGGCTATGCCGCGTTTTCGCTGATGCCGGAAAGCTCCAGTGTGCTGACCATCGAGTTCAAGGTCAATCTGCTGGCGCCGGGCCGCGGCGAGCGTTTTCTGTTCCGCGGCTCGGTGACCAAGCCCGGCCGCACCATCATCGTTGCCGACGGCCAGGCCTATGCCTTCGCCGTCGACGGCGAGGCCAAGCTGATCGCCACCATGACTGGAACGATGATGACGGTGGTCGGTCGCGATGGCATCGAAGGCTGATCCGATGCGCAAGGCCGTCAGAATTGCCGGCAGGGGCGTCCTCTTCGTGATGGCGGCGCAGGCCGAATACGGGCCGCATCTGCAGCGGCTGTTCACCCCTGTCATGACAGGGGTGGGGCCGGTCGAAGCGGGTGTCAGGTTGGGCGCGGAACTGTCATGGCTCAAATCTGAAAAGGCGCTGCCGGATCTCGTCGTGTCGCTCGGTTCGGCCGGCAGCCGGACACTGGAACAAACGGAAATCTACCAGGCCGTTTCGGTCGCCTACCGCGACATCGACGCCTCGCCATTGGGCTTCGAGAAGGGCGCGACGCCGTTTCTCGACCTGCCGGTGACGGTGCCGCTGCCGTTCAGGATTCCAGGCATAGGCGAGGCGACGCTGTCGACGGGCGCGGCGATCATCTCCGGCAGCGCCTATGATGCGATTGGCGAGGACATGGTCGATATGGAGACCTTCGCCTGCCTGCGTGCCTGCCAATTGTTCGGCGTGCCGCTCGTCGGCCTGCGCGGCATTTCCGACGGGGCTGCCGATCTCAGGCATGTCGGCGACTGGAAGGAGTATCTCCATGTCATCGACGAGAGGCTGGCGGACGCGGTGACGCGGCTGGAACAGGCGATTGGCTCCGATGCGCTGCAGTTTGGACCATCGCATGACGCGGAAACGGAGTGAGGGAGACGCCTTCGCAACCCATTGCGCCGACTCGTTTCTTTCTCTAAACGCTCGCCATGAAGATAGCCAATCGTCCCGACACCGTCCTGCCCGACACCGTCCTGATTGTCGATTTCGGCAGCCAGTTCACGCAGCTCATCGCCAGGCGCATCCGCGAGGCCGGCGTCTTTTCCGAGATCGTGCCGTTCCAGTCGGCCGAAGCGGCGTTCAGGCGCATCAATCCGAAGGCGGTGATCCTCTCCGGCGGCCCGGCCTCGACCGGCGACATCGGCAGCCCGCGCGCGCCGCAGATTGTCTTCGACGCCGGCGTGCCGGTGCTCGGCATCTGCTATGGCCAGATGGCCATGTGCGTGCAGATGGGCGGCGTCGCCGAAAGCTCCGACCATCGCGAATTCGGCCGTGCCTTCGTCGAGATCCAGAAGGACAGCCCGCTGTTCGAGGGCCTGTGGGCGCCCGGTCAGCGCCATCAGGTGTGGATGAGCCATGGCGACCGCGTCATCTCGCTGCCCAAGGGATTCGAGGTGTTCGGCAAATCGGAAGGCTCGCCCTTCGCCATCTTCGGCAATGTCGAGCGCAAGATGTATGGCATCATGTTCCACCCCGAAGTGGTGCACACGCCGGACGGCGCCCGGCTGCTGCAAAACTTCGTCCACAAGATCGCCGGCATCGAAGGCGACTGGACGATGCGCGCCTACCGCGAGCACGCGGTCGAGACGATCCGCAAGCAGGTCGGCAAGGGCAAGGTCATCTGCGCTCTTTCGGGCGGCGTCGATTCCTCGGTCGCAGCACTCCTGATCCACGAGGCGGTCGGCGACCAGCTCACCTGCATCCTTGTCGACCACGGGCTGATGCGCAAGGACGAGGCATCAGGCGTGGTCGAGATGTTTCGCCAGCACTACAATCTGCCGCTCATCCTGGTCGACGCCTCGGATCGCTTTATCGGCGCGCTCGAGGGCGAGTCGGATCCGGAAAAGAAGCGCAAGACCATTGGCCGGCTGTTCATCGAGGTGTTCGAGGAAGAGGCCGAGAAACTCGGCGGCGCCGATTTCCTGGCGCAGGGCACGCTCTACCCCGACGTCATCGAAAGCGTCTCCTTCACCGGCGGCCCGTCGGTGACGATCAAGTCGCACCACAATGTCGGCGGCCTGCCCGAGCGCATGAACATGCAACTGGTCGAGCCGCTGCGCGAACTGTTCAAGGACGAGGTCAGGGTGCTCGGCAAGGAACTCGGCCTGCCCGACAGCTTCGTCGGCCGGCACCCGTTTCCCGGACCCGGTCTTGCCATCCGCTGCCCGGGCGGCATCACCCGCGAAAAGCTGGAGATCCTGCGCGAGGCCGATGCCATTTATCTCGACGAGATCCGCAAGGCCGGCCTCTATGACGCCATCTGGCAGGCCTTCGCCGTGCTGCTGCCGGTGCAGACCGTCGGCGTCATGGGCGACGGCCGCACCTATGAATTCGTCTGCGCGCTGCGCGCCGTCACCTCGGTCGACGGCATGACGGCGGATTTCTACCACTACGACATGGCGTTCCTGGGCGCCGCCGCCACCCGCATCATCAACGAGGTGCGCGGCATCAACCGCGTCGTCTACGACGTGACGAGCAAGCCGCCCGGCACAATCGAGTGGGAATAAAGGTGAACCATTCGCGAGCTTTCGGTAACCATCGAACAGAGTTGTATAAGCCTCTGAAACAACTTTAGTTTTCCTTACTCCATTTATCGCCATCTATCGCCTCGAAGCGGAATCAATTGGCGGTAAATTTGACGGCATGCGTTTCTGCCTTCTCTTTCATGCCATGCGATACCGTCGTCCCGCCGATTGCAAAGCGCACTCTCTTCTTGCCCATCAAAGCATTGAAATTCAAAGATTATTCCTAAACAGTTGACGGTAAAATCAATGACGGTAAAATTGGCGTCCGAGAAACCCAAGTTGTGATCCGATCCTCGTCATTATGTTAACAGATGTTGCCCTTAAGCGACTGAAACCAAAGCACAAAATGTACAAAGTTGCCGACCGTGACGGTATGTACGCGGCGGTGTCTCCGACTGGGCAGATTGCGTTTCGGTACGACTACCGGACGAATGGTCGGAGAGAGACTGTGACGCTGGGCCGATATGGGAACGGAGGCCTCACGCTGGCAGAGGCGCGCGACCGCTGCCTTGCCGCGCGAAAAATGGTGGCAGCCGGAAAGTCGCCGGCGCATGAAAAGCAGCGCGACAAGCGTCGCCTGTCAGCCACGGCGAGTTTCGGGGATGAAGGCAAGCGCTGGTTCAAGGAAGCGAAGATGGCGGATAGCACCCGCTCGATGCGCGAGGCCATTTTCGATCGCGACATTCTGCCGATTTGGGAGAAAAGACAATTAACCGAGATAACACCTGACGACTTGCGGGCGCTCTGCGCAAAGGTGAAGGACCGTGGTGCGCCGGCAACCGCTGTTCATATCCGCGATATCGTGAAGCAGATATATAGCTTTGCCATTCTGCACGGGGAGAAGATCGCCAACCCCGCGGACGAGGTGGGACCGGCCTCAATTGCCACGTTCGAGGCGAAAGACCGTGCTCTGTCGCCTACAGAAATCCGGATAATGCTGAAAGAGTTGGAAAGCGTGCCGACGCTGCCGACCATTCGGCTCGGCCTAAAGTTCATCCTGCTCACGATGGTCCGGAAGAGTGAACTACTCGAGGCGACTTGGGACGAGGTCGATTTCCAGAACGCCGTCTGGAGCATCCCAAAAGAGCGAATGAAACGGAAGAAGCCGCATAACGTCTACCTGTCACGCCAGTCCCTCGACATCATGATCGCGCTCAAGACTTGCGCGGCGAACTCCCGATATGTGCTGCCGTCCCGCTACGATGCCGACGAGCCCATGTCGCGCGCGACCTTCAATCGGGTAACCACGGCGATTGTCGAGCGGGCAAAGAAGCAAGACTTTCCGCTCGCGCATTTCACGGTGCACGACCTTCGGCGCACCGGTTCAACACTCCTGAATGAGATCGGATTTAATCGCGACTGGATTGAGAAATGCCTGGCCCACGACGACAGCCGGTCCTCTCGAGGTGTCTACAACAGAGCTGAATATGAGCTGCAGCGTCGTCATATGCTGCAGGAATGGGCGGACATGATCCATGCGTGGGCGGCAGGCAAAAAGCACACCCCCACACTTCAGCCCCCTGCGGAGGCAGCGATTATCCTTGATCCGACTTGACAGGTCGCGTCTTTCGGAGTCTTACGTCAGGAGCAGGGCTGGTCTCGATTTTTCCGGCAGATGACGCATTCCGCCGCTCCTCGATCCAAGCTTCGACTTCTGCCAAGTCCCAGACAACGCAGCGGGGAGTGAGATTGAAGCGTCGTGGGAACTCGCCACGCTGTTCCATCTCATAAACAGTCGTATCCGATAGCGGAACGATTTCTCGCAGCTGCGACCGGCGAACAGTTCGCACTACTCGACACGACCCGATGTGTGGCAGAACCGGAAGTGGGTCCGGCTGCCCAATTTCGATGCCCTTGAATTTATCGACTTCGGAAGACGGCTGCCGTTTGATCATTTGCGTGACCGGGATGGGTTGCCTTGCTGGCCAACAATCGCGCAACTTTTCGAGGTTTCGTACAGCCCTCAATTGCGACCACGTATCCTTGCCTACTGACGTGAAGACTCAAGGGCATTCCACTGCGGATTATGTCGGGACCGCACCACCAATGGGATCCATCGAGCAGGCTCTCCATAAGATCCGACAGGCGATCCTCGCTGCCGGCTTGTCGAGGCCCGAATATCTCAAGCTGCGCGCTTACAATGACCTTGCGCCAATTGACGCGTTAATCGGCCGGCGCGGATAGATCGCAGCGGAGGGGAAGCGCCGCGAGATTACGCTCACAGCCGCGAGAACGCGAAGGCCGCCGGCTTCGCAGTTATGCCGTCGCCGATCTCACCAATAATGAGAGATGCCGACATGGACAGCGAGACTTGGTCGTTGGTTCAACGGCAGCAGGCTCGGCGGTCGCAACGGCTACCTTGGCAAATGCTGGGATGAGAAACGTTGCATCGCCAACATCTTCATCGAAGATGTGCGCGCATACTTCGAATTCCTGCGTGCCAGGCGTGGCTGATCGCGGAGAACTACAGAACAGCCGATGCCGACCGCCAAAAGGAAAGACAATGAAGGCGAGCATAGTTCCCGCTCCGCTTGGTTGTCTGCGGAACCGGACCGAGTGTTGGAAAATGAAAGTTGGGGACAGTGCTCTCCGGCAGTTGATTGCAGACGTATCACAATGCGTATTACGCCAACTCAACCACGCGGGGAAAATCGATGGCAAAGAAACCTAATGAGACTACGAGCAAGAAAATTGCTTCTACGGCATCCAAGTTGCTTCGTTCTAAGAGCTCCTCAAAGGCAGTCAAATCGGTCGCGGGATCCGCTCTTACGCAAAGGGTGAAAAAGAAGAAATAGCGCCGGTTTGACAGACATGAAGCAGTTCTTTGGCCTCATTCAGAAGCGCGCCAACTGTCAGACGCCCGTCGCCTGAAGGCGCTGAAGGACGAGAACGCGCGGCTCAAGAAGCTGCTGGCGGAGCAGATGCTCGACAATGGGATTCTGAAGGATGCCGCCGCAAAAATGTTTGGGCCCGTCCGGGCAAGGTGTCGCGAGATCGCGAATGACCTATGAAAGGGCCGATACGTGGCCAGCGCATTGCGCCGATCATCATCTTCGCCGCCAGCATCGAACATCACCTGGGGAGCGGGGGTTGTGGAAGTTCAACGGCGTCAATCCAAAGGGCATTCGACCCGAGACCGACGCGAAGATCTCTGATTTGATCGGGATGCTTGAAACATTCGCGTCAACCCCGTCAGCGGGAGACGAGCGCACCCTTCTTCAGACATGGTGCAATGCGGCCGTTTTGCATTGCGATCAGGAATGACATCGCTCACGGCGTGCCACCAACTTGGGAGATACGCTGAAATTTATGAACAATCCTCGCTGGCATGGCGAGACGCGCAAGAGACCGTCCAGCGACTATGGGCCGACACTCTGTCGATCTCTTTCGCCACGCGTTCGCCGTTCTTCTGCGCGTCACTATTGGCGTTTCGACAGAGAAGATGGCGGTGATCGAGCTTGCGAACCCATCTCTGCTACGTGCCCTGCGCCGCGAATTATTCTGAGCGAGATGGCCTGCAAAGACTATAATCCGACCTTCGAGAAATACTAAATCCGCAGCGATGGCTTCCTATTTCCCCGCGAGCGCTACACTGGTCACCTTAAGAGCGACTCGGAAGGCGTGCAAGCAGGAAGGCATGGGGCCCGGCGACGGCCTGGTACAATGGCGATGAGATTAATTCCTATGCAGCAAGCTTGAGCGCTGGCGTCCCTATGTGAAAAAAGGAACGCCCGAGTCGGGCAGTACGGCAAAAGTCTGGTTCGATAATGTTTTCCACGACCTTGTTGTCGAACTGGAAAACGGTGATTCGTTGCAAAGCACCTTCGGCGTCATTTTGAAAGATGCCGCTTTTCAGGTCGAGAAGGATGCGCGCGGACGTTGCGATGCGTCGTGACCAGGGATCGTGGCCGAGCGTTGTCGGCGAGCAAACCGATCAGATCTCCGGCGCCGATTTGGACTGTGAGAATGTCGATGAATAAAGGGCTCGTCCGTTCCTACACACAAGCCGAAAATTTCACTTGGCTTGTCGACACCTACGATTTCCAGCCCACTTCGCCCGCGAGGTGCACGGGGTAAGCCAGCGTCGGGCGTGCCAGGCTCTGAACATCGACCGTTCGACGGGGCGCTACACCAGCACCCGTGCGGACGATCGCTACCGCAGGATCCACGTCATGCTGGACCGTCAGGGCATTGTGAAAAACCAGAAGAAGCTCCGGCGCCTCTACCGCGAGTGACCTGCAGGTGCGCCGGCGCGGCGGCCGCAAACGACCGCTAGGCAAACGCGCAGGCCCATGCTCGTTCCGGATCGCGCCAACACTAGGTGGGGCCTGAATTTCGTCTCCGCCAATTTCACCGACGGCCGCCGCTTCCGGGTGCTTGCCCTCATCGACGACTACACGCGGGAATGCCCGGCGCTCGCCACCGATACCTCGCTGTCCGGCCTGTGCGTGGTGCGCGAGCTGGATGCCATCATCCGCTGGCGCGGACGTCCGGCCACAATCGTCTCCGACAACGGCACCGAGCTGACCTCGATGGCGGTTCTGCGATGGTGCCTGCAGACGTTGAGTGGCATACATCGCACCCGGGCCCCCCCAGAATGCATTCGTCGAGAGCTTCAACGGGCGCTTCAGGGACGAGTGCCTCAATGGGGCGAGAACAAGAACTGTTCCTGGTGACACGCTATGGAGGACGGCCTGCTGCTCCTGGAACTTGCCCGTGATGCCAGCCGACTATTAGCGAAACAGGCGGCAAACGAGAAAAAACGCCTCCTGAATTTAGTGCTGTCGAACTGCGAATGGGATCGCGGTGAAGTTCGCGCAAACTTCAGGCAACCTTGACTTGCTTGAGAATCAGCGGCTGCAGCGGCGTCGAGCGATGCCACCAAGACGAAATTGTCCACAGGGCATCCAGTTTGGCTGGGGTTCCTGGAAGCTTTTCGAACTTTTTGGGTCGTGCCTCAGCCCGAATTGCGGTTGCTTATGGACAAAGTGGGGTACTAGATTCGGTGTTTGGATAGGTTTGAAGGCATCGACTTCTGGGACGTTCGCCCCTTGGCACTTCAGCACGACCTTACAACTGTGCAACATTTTGAACGGCAGCTTTGCGCCCTCATGTCGGACGTAGAGACCAACTGTGCCGGTGCCGGAAAGCAGACATCACTGGCGACCAGCCCATTTCCATTCAACGGCTCTTACCCCATATATGCTATGGAAACTCTTCACCAACCGTGGCAATTTGAATCGCTGGGGGATTGATTCTGTGCCGAATTCGCTGCCGAATAAGCTCAAGTTCGACGCTATTCTAGAAGCTGTTTTTGAAATTCGCTTTGAGCCTGACCCCAACCTTGTAGCCGAGATCTTGTTCGGACGCTTCGCTGACGTCCCGGAGTGGCGGGAGTTCAAGCAAGTTCGCCTTCCCACCGCAGATATTCCCGCACCCATCCGGCGCGCCGATCCCGGTCTGAGGTATCAGCCGTCGATCGAGCTTGTTTCCGCCGATGGCGGCATGTCCGTTCGCGTCGGCCCTCAGGTCATTGCCTACAGCCGCCGCGGTAATTACCCGGGCTGGGAAGTGTTCGGCGTCGAACTCGCCAGGGTGGTCGACACCCTCTATCGCATACTTCCGAACGCCCACGTAAGCAGGCTCGGGCTACGCTACATCAACGCCCTTCGTTCCAATGCTCATGGCATCAGCAACGTCTCCGACATGGACATCGCGATTGCCGTCGCCGGCAGCGATGTTACGTCGAGCCTCAATCTCAACTTCAAGACCGATGTGAACAGCAACCACGAGGCAATGTCTCGCATCGCCACCGTTGATCTGGCTGAGGGCTTCATCCCTGAGAACGCCTCGATCATCGTTGATATCGACGTCTACACCGGAGGGTCTTACTCCACCCGGAACATCGACGAGGTAAAGTCCTGGGTAGTCGCGGCGCACCAGAAAGAGAAGGAGAGCTTCTTCAAGGTTCTCGGAGAAAAAGCCACACAACGGCTCAGGGAGGATTAAATGTCTTCGCAAGCTACACTGCCAAGCCGGCGCGTTCTAATGGAGCGCCGTCAGACCGTCGATCGTCATATCGAGAAGCTGGAAAAGCGGCTGCTCGAATGGGCGGCTCGTAAGGCGATGCAGCAGTATGAGACGCAATCGGTTCGCATCGAGGATTATAGGCCCTACCTGGCTGCGCCGAACAACTGGCTATCCGTGGTCGAATCCCGGATCAGGGACTCGATCAAGCCTGACGAATACGAGATCGAGAATTCGGCCGAGTGGCTGACCGCCGACGCGGCACATGCAGCCATCGCCTTCTTCAGATCAGGGGCCGAAGCGCTCCCGACCGAGCCGCATATCTACGCAACCAACAATGGGGATTTGGTCGCGGAGTTCGAGACACCTCAGGGCACTATGACCAGCGTGATCTCGGACGACGAGACGATACTGTTTGCTGTTCTAGCACGGGATCCCCAAGAGCCGATTCAGAAGGTTATTCGCCGCGGGAGCAACACCTTTAAGGAGGAGTTGCGCTCGGTGAGCAAGAAATTATCCGCTGGGCAGCATGGCAAGGTGGAATCCGCCAAGTAGTGTCGGTCAAAATGAGCAGATAGGCCGTCGGCTCTACGAAGAGCCGATGTTGAGGGGTACGGCCGGCCAGCCGAACTTCTCCGGCCTTCGGCTCAATCACTTTGAGGAGTCGCGCGGCAGCGAGGTATCGCTCGATCGCCTTGGCGCTTCCGGCATCGATCGCAAGGTTTCAAGCTATCTGGTCCCTCGCGCTCAAGCGGCCGGCGAAACCTTCGGCAAGCCGAAGACGTTTGACGGATGGGCCATCGTGGCGGCCAAGAAACTCGTCCAGGCAAAGAAAGAGCCCAAGCTTCCGGTCCACGCCTCACCGGTCGATGATGAAGAGCCCAAGGACAACGTCTATCACGCTCACGTTGTACGGCCCGACGCGCTGAACTCCTACCTTATGGCGCTCCACTTGAAGCACATCTTCACGAGCTACGGGAAAGTCCACTCGGTCGACGCGCCAGACGAGGATTGGCTGGGATATCTGTCCAAACTACCAATGATTGGCAAAATCTTCGCAAAGCTCGGCAGAGCCTTTGGCAAAGGTAACTCAGACACACGCCGGTAGCGTCCAGCCGTTGGTGAGATTTTGCCTGTGTACATCAGCAAGACACCTCAGTTCGCTGCTTCGCAGTGGGGCATCGCCTTTTGGACGCAAAGAGCTGCCGGTCCGCTGTCGGCCCGCTGTAGACAGACAGCAAGGCGCCGCACGTCGGCCGTCGGGTGGCACCAAACCGTTCCCAACAGCTGCCACACGTTCGTGCGGCAAACATCGCCAGTGAATGGCGCTGCTAAACAGAATCCCCTTGCCTTTGACGTCGAACCTGCTCTTCGCGAGCTTGCCTTTCGGCCTCCCGGTCTGCGGCGTCGTACGTCTCTACGCGCATGCGTTGAGACCCGGTGAAGCCCTGCAGTGCATCCACGATGTCCTTGAGGCGCCGAGCCACGTCGTCGATGCTGTAGATACGCCAGTGAGAGTGGCCTTCGACACTTTCCACGCGCAATGCATCCTCGAAGGAGAATGGTCGGCCGTCGATGCCCGCGAATCGTATCGACGTCCTGAACTCGGCGGGAACATTTTCGCGAAAGAGGTCCGGTCCTATGCCGAGATCGAACTTCAACACCTCATGAGGCCGCATGAACGATAAATCGCGCAGGATTTTTGAGTCCTGTAGGTCGAATCTTTCTGGCCATTCTGTTGTCTTCTTGATTGAGGCAGAGACTTCAGTCGCAGCTGCCCCGGAAAGATTGGCCACGTGCAGCTGCACGATGTTCGAGTGCACCTCGTTGACCCGTAGGTAAGCGACGACGCGCGGTCGGTTTGCAGATAGCCGTGACTGCTTGGTCTCGCCGAGCAGCTGGTAAGTAACCCAGGCGTAAAATGCGGTCACCATCAGCAGTGCAACAGTCGCAAGACCGGTGACTGCTCCAGCATTCTGATTCAGTGCTTCAATCAAGATGCCGCTCCGTCATTACTTTTGTGGTCAAAGGAGATGACTAGGTCAGTGTCGACTAAGCAGCTACTATACCGAAGCTAGGTCATGTTGTCTTGGCAGTTGCTGCCGAGCAGCTAAGCGCCTACTTTCTGCAATCTAGGGCGCGTTCAGCGTTAACTGAAAGCTGACGTTGCCGGCGGATGTCCGGAAAGTCGCATTCGCGCGGTTGGCGTCCACTATGTGAGGGCCTCCTGTGGGGTGTGTCAACATTTGTTCTGGCGTTGGCGTTGATGTAGGTCCACGAGTTGCATAGCATCTAAACCACAAGTCATGAACCGACCGCGAATGAAATCGGATCAGTTTCTGTACCATTACTGTTCCAGCCCGACCGCCTTTGCGATCCTGCAGTCTCGGGCATTTCGCTTGTCGGCGTTGTCAGCGGCCAACGATACGCTGGAAGGACGCGTCCTGGGCAAAGTCTTCTCTGAGATGCTCTCCTCCACCACGCTCGCGAAAGGGGTGGTGGATGTTGCATCGGTGATTGCAGAAGGTTTCCCGGACTCCACAGAAGGATTCGCATTGTGTCTTTCCGAGGATGGCGACCTGCTCAGCCAATGGCGGGCATACGCTCGTGATGGCACGGGGGTATCGATCGGTTTCGCTACCGACGATCTGACTGCGGATTATGGAGCCGTCAATTTCGGGGCCCAGTACTTCGAGCTGACGAAGGTGGAGTATGGCGAAGAAGGTCTCCGCGAAAGCCTGCTCCCTGTTGTGGAAGCCGTTCAGGAATCGTTCTCTGAATACGGCGAGTTCGTCACCCTGAGCGAAGGCATCACGAAGGAACGCGCTTTGGCCGCTTTAGCGGATCGCGATGGCAACGTTCAGGGCCTGTTCAGGGGGCGGGAGAACAGCGCGGAACTTGTGTCGCAATTGATGGCGCTTCTTACGCCCCTGCACTTCCGTATCTACTCAACCAAGCCTCGGTCCTTTCATGAGGAAAGGGAATGGCGTCTCTTGCGCTATCGCCATTGCGTCCCGCTCACCGACGTGGAGTATTTCGCTGACGATTTCTCAGTCCGTCCGTACATTTCTTGCCTGATCGCTGATCCTGCGAAGAATGCCGTTCGAGAGGTCGTACTGGGACCGAAGCACAGGTCGAACATTAACTGGATGCGCGCCTTCTTGGCATCGGCAGACCTCTCTCATGTGCATGTCCGCCGATCCACAATCGCAAGCTATCGCTAGCCGATGGTTGAGCCGAGTGTGGGCGCCGCTCAGGCCCGTGCCATCGGATTGATCGCATGCCGGACGGTCGAGGCCGGTAGGCCCTCACGAGTGCTTGTCACCAGGATGGACGCAAGGATTTAGAAGGCTCTAGCAGGCCCTTGGACAGCCGACGGATAGCTCTTCTTCCTGACGGTGCATCCGGGATGTAAGGAGAACTCATACAACTATCCCCAGCCACCTCCGGTTGACGTCGAATCTCAGGAAAAGCTCTGCTTCTGGCTTGATTAGGAACTCCACCCATTTTCGCCTTGTATCGAAGACGTTTGCTCCATCACCGCCATTCTTGACGATGAATTTTGCAAACTTCCCCGACATATCAAAAATCAGAGACACTTCATCATTCGCGCGAACAACAAACCCTTCTTGGTTTAGCTTCGTGTCATATACGAACGGACCGCCATAGTACCGATTCCGTCTTGGGTCGATCATCATGTTTCTACGAGGATCGATCGACATATTCCGGTTTGGATCGATCATCATGTTCCGATTTGGATCGATCATCATGTTCCGGTTGGGGTCGATCATCATGTTCCGGTTGGGGTCGATCATCATGTTCCGGTTGGGGTCGATCATCATGTTCCGGTTTGGATCGATCATCATGTTCCGGCGGGGATCGATCGACATGTTCCTATCGGGGTCGAGCATCATGTTTCGTCTTGGATCATTGGTGGTGGGAAAGGTGGTCGCTCGGCCTGACTCGGATTCCTCGGACGAAAGGTCGAGCAGGAGAAGGTATTCCCCTTGCTGGTCGCTTTCGAGGCTCGTGAAAACCGTATACTCGCCCACCTCGAAGGTTATAAATCGCTCGCTTAGGGTGCGAACACTGACGCTATCAGATCCAACAAGAACGTCCGATTTTTCCTTCGTCTCGATGAGCTCTATTGCAGCTCCGAGTTCCCGAAGCCCACTAGCGGAAACTTGGGTAAGTTTCGTGGTAAACTCGGGGGTTACGACAAACCTCACTTCATGATCCTCTCGAATTCTTCCATAGCGCTCGTGAGCTCGCCTACGTTCCCGCTACGAATGAGCTCTCTATACCTGTCGGCAGCCTCAGGGAGACACTTACTCCTCATATACGCCCGACAATAATCATCACTCAAAAACATCTCAATTTTGCGCTCATGGATGTAAAGAGCGCGGTGATAGAGGAACGTAATTGCCGCCAAGAACAGAAGACCATAGAAGCTCTTGGATTGGTAAAATTGTGACCAGAGAAAGTCTCCTACAGAGGAGATTTCCGCTACAAATGTTCCTGATAAAACTCCGGCGGCGATAGGAACTACTACTCCGAAGAGCGTCTTCCAGCCGGGAGATTCTAATATCTTTTCGAGCGTCTTGGAGCTCAAACTGGAGTTTCCTCGGTCCACCTACGCAATCCGCAGACGGCATCCAAACCTGTATATTGTCAACGGGCGCTTTGACAGAAGTGCCGAAAACAAACGATCGCTCGAACGAGCGCGGAGCTTTCCCGAACCAAGACTGGCCCGCTAGCGCATTCGAATGTCCACTATCACTTCCGGGAAGCCGTCAACGGACCGTCTGCTGTCGGCCTAGCTGCCGACTAGTCCCCTTTCGCTTCCCTTCCGGCCAATGGTGCCCGAAGGAGAAGCACGATGGGACATTTTCCAGCACGATCCTGCGATGCCGGAGCGCAAAGCTTCGAATGCTAGCCGGAACGGCGCTCGCGCGATCGAGCGCTCTTTTTCGTCATCCAACGCATCTCTTCGCAACGAACCTCAGGTTCAGGTCCCACAACAGGTTCAGGTCCCACAAAAGGTCTTATAGACGCGGCCATCGCGCGGTGGTGGCTCGGCATAGCTCGCGAAGCCTGGCTGGACTTCGTATGGCTTGCCGAGCACGGTCAGAAGGTCCTCGAACGGTCCGAACTCCTGTTTCTCCACGGCGGCCTCGATGACCGCCTCAACGCGGTGGTTGCGGGGGATAACGGCCGGATTGACGCGCTGCATGGAAGCCCGGCGCGCTGAACCTTCCTGCGGCTCTTGCCCGAGCCGTTTGCGCCAGCGCTCGGCCCAGTCGTCATATGGGGCAGGGTCTTCGAAGAGGCTGCGCACCGCGACGTCGCCTTCGGGTCCCATAGCGGCCTCGCTCAGGCGTCGGAAAGTCAGGGTGAAGTCCGCCTTGCCAGCGACCATCCGATCGAGAAGATCCTGCGTCAGCGCAAGATCGCCCTCCCGCTCCGACAAAAGTCCCAACTTGCTACGCAAGCCACTATTATACGCGTCGCTGAACCGTGCTGCGAAGGCAGAAAGCGCATCTTGTGCCTGCTCCACGGATTTGTCCTGATCCTCAGCCATGAGGGGCAGCAGACACTCCGCCAGCCGCGTCAGGTTCCACTGGGCGATCGCAGGCTGATTGGCATAAGCGTAGCGACCTAACTGGTCGATCGAGCTGAATACGGTCTTGGGATTGTAGATGTCCAGAAAAGCGCAGGGGCCATAGTCAATCGTCTCGCCGGCGATAGACATGTTGTCGGTGTTCATAACCCCGTGAATGAAGCCGACGAGCAGCCACTGCGCTATGAGGTTCGCTTGGCGCGCAATCACACTTTCCAGCAGTACCAGGTAGGGGCGAGCAGCACCCGCGGCATCCGGGTAGTGCCGGGCGATCGCGTGATCAGCGAGAGCCCTCACCGCATCCACGTCCCCGCGCGCCGCGAAGAATTCGAAGGTTCCGATCCGCATGTGGCTGGATGCGACCCGTGTCAGCACTGCGCCTGGGAGGTAGGTTTCTCGTATCACCTCATCACCCGTCATGACCGCAGCAAGCGCCCGAGTGGTCGGAATGCCAAGAGCCCCCATGGCCTCGCTGACAATGTACTCGCGCAGAACGGGGCCAAGCGCCGCCCGCCCGTCGCCGCCGCGGGAAAACGGTGTTCGGCCGGAGCCCTTTAGCTGGATATCCCGGCGCACTCCTTCCTGATCGACGATCTCGCCTAGCAGGATTGCCCTTCCGTCGCCGAGCTGCGGCACGAACTGGCCGAACTGGTGTCCGGCATAGGCGGTAGCGATCGGCTCGGCACCTTCGGGAATCCGTTTGCCGGCAAGAATCTCAACACCCGCCTGCGTGGCGAGTTCTACCGGGTTGAGCCCGAGCTGGACGGCCAGCTCCTGGTTAAGCTTGAGGAGGTGCGGTGCGGAGACCGGGGTCGGGGAAACACGCGCATAAAACGAGCTCGGCAGCCGAGCATAGCTGTTGTCAAATGCAAAGCGTACCGTCATTCACACTCCTCAAACATCAACGGCAGTCGCGAGACGCTTCGTCGGTCGCAAAGATTGTTATCAATGACAATAGTGCCATCAGACTGCCGGTCCGTATGCTGATGTGGCGATGCTCAAACTTCATTTCCAGCTACGTGCCAGAAATGGATATGTCAGTGCCTTCGGGCAAGTAGCCTCTTCGAGCGGAACGGCTACGAAGCTTCTCGCGCCAGCGAACGTCTGGTCTTCGCGAATCGGTAGCCTTAAGCCGCCTGACTGCTTTTGATGCGGTGGACGGCTCTCCTCCCTTCCTGCGGTATGATCGCGGGATTAGAGCTGGAGGAGCGCTATGATAAGCAACGTTACGACAATCGGTCTGGATATTGCGAAGTCCGTGTTTCAAGTCCACGGCGTGGATGCGGCTGGTGAGGTTGCAGTTCGCAGGAAGTTGACGCGTGGGCGTGTGCTGCCGTTCTTTGAGAGTTTGCAGCGATGCCTTGTCGGGATCGAGGCGTGCAGTTCGTCGCATTATTGGGCTCGCGAGCTAATCGCGCGTGGCCACGATGTGCGGCTGCTGCCGGCACAGTATGTGAAGCCGTATCTGAAGCGGCAGAAGAATGATGCTGCAGATGCAGAGGCGATCTGCGAGGCCGTGACACGACCGACGATGCGCTTCGTGCCGGTGAAGTCGCCTGAGCAACAGAGTGTGATGATGCTGCACCGGGTTCGATTGATGCTCAACCGCCAGCGCACACAGATATCGAACGCGTTGCGGGCGCACCTATCCGAGTTCGGGGTCGTGGCGCCGATCGGGCGTAATGGAATTGAGCAACTTCTCGTGGTCATCAACGACGAGAACGATGCTAGGATACCGGCCGACGCACGGCTTTGCCTGAGGATGCTTGAAGCACAGCTTCGTGTCGTGAAGGAACAGATCCTCGAAAACGATCGCCGGGTCCGTGCGAGTGCGCGAGAGACCGAACTGGGTCGCAGGTTGATGGAGATTCCGGGCGTTGGCCCGCTGCTGGCGAGCGCGTTCGTTGCGACTGTCGCCGATCCGCACGCATTCAAGTCGGGGCGATGCCTCTCGGCTTGGATCGGGCTCGTGCCGAAGCAAAACTCGAGCGGGGGAAAGGAGAAGCTCGGCAGCATCTCCAAGGCAGGTAATCGCTACCTGCGCCAGCTGCTCGTCGTCGGGGCGATGGCAGTCATCCGCTATGCCGAGCGGAACGGGACCAGGCGCCCATGGCTCGTGCAGTTGATGGCACGACGAACGACCAAGGTCGCGGCGGTTGCGCTGGCTAACAAGACAGCCCGCATGGTCTGGGCATTGATGACCGGCGGCGAGCGCTACAGGGAACCGGTAATCGCATAAACTCAGACAAGGCGAGCGGTCGCCGACGAGGTTGGAAAGGGCGGACAGGAGCTAATGCACAAAGCCGGTTGAAACCGCCGGATCGGGAAAACCCACTGGGGCCGTGCACTATAAGTGCGAGCTTTCGATCGGGACCTGAGACGCGCGAATGGCATTAGGGCCAGCGGCACATGAAAGGCCGCACCTACAGGTCGGATACATGGCCGCACCAACCAGCAACTGCAAAAGCTCACAAATCCCTTGCCAACGGAGAGCCGTCCATACACGGCCCCAAAGCGGTCAGCGCACGGTTCTACAAGTAGGAATCCACTGGGGTTCCTGGAAGCTTTTCGAACTTTCTGGGTCGCGCCTCCAGCCGAATTGCGCGGGCTTATGAAGGACGTTGGGGCGGCTGAACTAGCTGCGGTGCAAACTTGATCGGGATGCTCATCTGGGGTTCGTGTCGGTAGAGGATACCGCCAGTACGGTGCTGCGATGAATTCGTTTGCTAAATCGATTCTTTTGCAGGTTATAGGGCAGTTGCAGCCTTAAATCGTGTCCCCGCAACCAATTCTATCATAAATCAAATACTGTCCTGGTTTAACCGAGGCGGTTTTTTGCGTTTCGGGCAACGCAGCGCAGCCTCTATTGCTTATTTGGGAAGCGCCGACCAAACATTGCCTCTATCGATCGGCCGGACAGTTGGAGCGCACTGCACAGCGGCTCGGACCGCCAGCTACCCAGGATATCTACAAACGCGGGGCACATGAGTTTCCCCACTACGGGAATGGCCGCACCTCTCCAACCCACTTCGATATCAGGCGATGCGAATAGACTCCTCGATACCCGCAAAGCCTGAGCAGCATCACCTCAATATACCATTGTGCGAGGTGCCAAGCCTCCGGAATGGCGGATGGCAATTTCCCAGGAAGCATACGCTTGGGATGCACGAGTTCATTGCGAAGTTTCGTTATTGCCTCCGGGGCGTCGGCGAATGCGCCGTTTCTTTTCCAACGGCGCATCGCTTGCTCGAGGGCGGAATGGCAGTCCGAATCTTCAAGTGCTGGCAGGCTGCCCGAATTTTGTCTGCTGCATTTGCAGCCCTTGGAAGGGTGATGCCAGCGTTGGTCAGCACCGACATTGATAGGCCTTCGAGAGCGGCTTGTGAAAGTACCAGCCCCCCATCTACGCCGGCGCCTTCGCCTGCACGGTTGCTCCGAAGATACCAATGGAGGCCGGTATAGCCTGCTCTTGAGAGAGACGGGTCATGAAGTAGCTCCACAAAGCCGGGAAAGGCCGCTGCCAGACATTCGCCGTGGTGGATGTCAAACCAGCTTGGGCAAGATTGCCAAGGAGCAGCGATGCGTTGCCCCCAATTCTGATAGTGTTCCTGACCGTTCCGGTCATAACCGACGATCCCGAAGAGCGACGTCCATGCGCCGCGCGCAAAGGACAGGAAACGGTGCAGATCGTGAACTATCGCTTCGAGCTGCCCGCATGTGAATGACTGGCGATCTGCGTGCACTATGCGCGCAACATGGGTGATCGCATTGCCTCCTTCAGCCTTTAGCTGCTCGATGATCTTGCGAGTTGAGGGAAGCGCCTGAAGCTCTATCTCCCAATCCAGGGTTCGCAGGACGACGCACCCCAGCCGTTGATTTGATTGGCGAAGGTCGCTCTGGGCACCAAGGCAAAAGAACTCGGGAAAGTTAAGAACATGAACGATGGCGGATGAGAGGCGTACGCGCCGGTCGCGAACCTGCGTGAATGCTGAACCGTTCGCCATCAACCAAAGCTTTGCACCTGCAGTGCCTATTTGCGATTGAGTCACAAGCACCGGAAAGAACCGACCATGCGGCCCGAATCTTAGCTGAAGACGCGGATCTTGACTAAGTCGATACCATCGAGGCTCGTGTTAACTTCGACGAGCACAGGTTCTTTGTCGGCCAATTCAAGCCGAGCGTTACCGGAGCTGGCAACGGTTATCCCTCCGGCTCGGAGCTCGAGAGGTGCGCTGCCCAAATCAATTGCAGTATTAGCAGTTGCAGCAGCGTATTTCGGAGCAATCAAATCTACCATCTAACAACATAGCTGGTGGGCACGATCGTCGTCTAGGGAGGGTCAGGCAAACCGGGATTGTCGGACCGCAGATGAAGCAGCGCCAGATGCATCTCCATGCCCGCCGGAACAATCATAGTGGCAAAGAGATCATCACTCATTCGTTGCAAGCGCGTTACACAGGGATAGTTGCCTTAGACTGCATCCACGTCGGTCGCCGTTCGGCGAACAGCACGTCGATCCAACATCGGTCCTCGTCCGGAGCGATCGCCCTGCGCCGCTGTGGTGACGGTTGGCACAAGGCGCGCTCGACGCGTGCCAAGGTTCTTGGTTACGAACAGCGCTGAGACCGGGGAACGGCTAAAAATCTCGCGCTCGGCATTCTGCACCATTGCTCTATTGAACGCACGAACTGTGCGCCGCAGACAGCGGAAGACAGCGATCCTGTCAGAAAACGGAGCGCGAAACCCATTTATGACCAGCAATGCCCTCCTTGGTGAGATGGGACACATGGCCTCTGCTTCGCCAAACCCCAGAGCGGCCGGTGTCACCGGTGTGTCACCGATAACAAACTCCTCTTCATCCGGCGCATCGATCAGGATGAGGGCGCATTTGTGAATACGGCCCGCATAGTCCTCAAGATGCTCGCGTATAATCCCGACATGAAGAACATCTGTCTCAAATCTCGCTTCGTCGCTCTTTAGGCCCAGCACTGCGGCAATATTCTGCACCATGTGGTTGGAATTGAGCGCGTCCTTGTAGCTCGGGATTCTCACCATGAGGGATGCGATATAGCGCGACAATGCCCAGCGATCGCCTGGTGAAAGGACGGCCGAGAAAGCCCGCGCATCCGGAACAAAGCCGTCCCGCTTGATATTCTTACCCTCCGCTCGGAGAAACGACTTGTCATACTTCTGTTCGAGCTGAAAATCTCGTCTCTTCTGCGTTGCAAGCCGGCCAAGTACCGGACCAGCTGGTCCCTCGACCTCGTTCGCGAAGAAGGTCTCTAGCGTCGAGTCGCGTGTACCGTCTGCCCGCCAGATTGAATTGTAGTGGCCGATGACGGCTGTGTTCAAAGGCTGCGTGCGTCTTATCTCACCCGCCGCATTGGTCATCGTGATGCAGCCCTCACCATCGACCCATAGCTCGGAATGACAAGTTGGCCACCAATGGTGTCGTTTCGGAGTGCTCTTCATTGTCTTGTGCGACTGGTCAGGGTGCTGAGTTGAATGTTTTCTCGGCTGCTTCAAAAGCCGTAATCGCTTCGGTCTGCTCATTCACAAGCGTTCGGAAAGCGTCGAATGCTTGATAGCAAATGTCACGCTCCTTCTGAAGCAGGTTTCCCATCTCGCCAAGATCAAGCGCCGGGCTGCCGCCGATGCCGTATAGAATGCGCCCCGATTTCTCGACCTTCCGGCCCACAAGCCGGGTCACGCCAAGCACGAATCTGGCTGAGAAACCGTGGTTGTAAGTGTTGCGAAAATCATCAGTTTGTTCTTTGAAAACGCTTCCGGCGATCGGCTCGATCTTCAGCTTGAACCTGCGGTACTTCCTCCATCCGCGGCAATAGGGTTCGATATCGTTCAGATAGAGATTTGCGGTGGGAAAATCATCTTTCCAATCAGAGATCTTCGTCATATTAGCCTGGTGGCATAGGTGCCCCGCAGCGAAGGTAAAACGGGATTTGAGCGCGTATGGGAGCCCCAGCGCGACGGTCCCAAGCATGTCAATGAGCTCGTGCGTCAAATCGTGCTTGTCTTCATTGGAGAGCGGAGCAAGAACCGCGGCCCAGGTCCGCAGGCGATGCGCATAATGTGTCAGGTCGTTGATCTTGTTCGCTAGCTCGCCTGAATATTCAGCCAGCATTTCGTTATAGGCCATCCATCTCACACTCAGCGGATCAGGTAGGCTCCACCAACGGTAGGGCATCCAGCGCCCGCCGATCGGAGTCACGTCGAGTTGCGCACGATATTGCGTGTAGAACCGGATGAGTTTTTCAGAGCGCTTTAAGGTGAATTCGTCCGGCACAGCCATCAACCCTTCTCAATATCAGCGCAAATGCCCCTGCAAACGAAAGGACGAGCGACGCCGCCGCGCTCTGGCTCTGAAAGAGGTCGCAGCCGAGCTTTCGGCGACTGGCGATGGCCTGATCCGTTCGGCGCTAGGCTAGTAGCGGGTCAGGAGCAAGTGCGAGGCTTTAGCGAATAGCTTTGCTATCCTCGCGCAACCTCCGCTGAGTCGTCCAATGTCACGCTTGATTGTACCGTCGCCGAAGACGCTGACGAAAACAGTTGCAGCCTGTGTCGAGAATGCCGAGCGTCTGCTTGCTGACGCTGACATGTTCGAGTTCGAGAAGCTGAAATCGACACGACTCTATCTGATCCTAATTGCACAGGAAGAGCTCGCGAAAGCCTTCATGCTCATTCTGGTATCGATCGGCATCTTTCCGCTTTCGCGGCCGATCCTGAGGGCGATGAACGACCACTCGTGCAAGCAGTTGGTCGGCATGCTCATGGACTACATGATCATGCATTGGGAAGACATCGAAGACGCCCGGCGAATGATCGCAGAGGACTTCGACATGGGCGATGATCATTTCCCGATCGACATCGCCAGCGCACTCGAATTGCTACGATATGAGAAAGTCGCTCGATGGGAAACCGGAATGGGCGGCTACGCGGACTGAGACCTAAATTACAGCCAGGCGGCTCGCAAAGTGGCATCTGGCAAGCACGATCGACGGAAACAGGATGCGCTATACGTGCGCGTTAATCCTGACGGTTCGACCAGTAGCACGCCCCACAAGGTTATGGATGCTGAGGTCAAGGACGAAGCCGAGCGCGCCAGTCGGTATTGCTACTTCGTCAAAGAGTCGATGGCTGGCAAAGCGTCCGGCATGCGGTATGAAAAGACCGTCGCGGCGCTAAGAATGCTCTTCGGCCATCGCCCACCGATCTAGACACGGCTGAATACCCAGATGGCAACACGCGACGAACTCTACGCGAAATTCGGGATAGCAGCGGAAGCGGCGCAGCTATTCGAGACCGAACTTGGTTCGCTTCTCCTATGCGCCCGTGGCCTTGAACGCGGTTGGCACCATGAGGTTGACCCCGAAGATGCGCGAAAGCTCCTTGACCACATTGACCGCAGCACACTGGGCCAGCTGTTAGGCACATTGAAGAATTGTGTCAGTCTTGACTATGGTTTGGTGGATCGCTTCGCGTCTGCACTCAAAGCTCGAAACAGGCTGTTCCATCGGTTCTATGAGTCCCATGGCTTCAAAATTCAGACCGATGAAGGCCGCGATGCGATGGTGGCTGATCTTGAAGTTTTACACGGCGAACTTTTCAACGCATGGCAGGCCGCTAGCAAAATGACCGCTGTGGCGACAGCATTCCTTTTGGAGGCGAAGCGAGAACAGGAATAGGCTCGGCGTTCGTCAGGCAGCATTGCCGAGCATCCTGGCTCTTCAACGGTGCAAACCGGAGGCGAGGTGGACGACCACGAAAATGCGAGAATATCTTTCGGCACCGATCGTGCACAGCTTGTCTATGGGCTGAGGCCGGACCGCACGTTGGCGCATATCAGCGAGGTTCAGCGCGGCATTGCTTGCGGATGCAATTGCCCTGCCTGCGGCGGTCGGTTGGTGGCTCGCAAGGGTGATGAGAACGTGCCGCACTTCGGGCACGACGGTGGCGACGGGTGCGGGGGCGGTCCTGAAACCGTTCTACATCTCCTTGCCAAGGAGGTGTTTCGAGCAGACCCGTCGCTACTCCTGCCGAAACGCCTTGGGCTCAATAAGGGCAACGTCGTGACGAAGCCGGGTCAGCAGGTCACGACGCAATTCCTTCGAATCGAGTTCACTGACCCGAAGACGGTTATCCCGGACCTCTATGTTCGGGCGCTAGGGTATGACCTCTTTGTTGAAGTCGCGGTCACCCATGCGAGCGACGAAACAAAGATTCAACGCCTTCGGGAACACGGCGTCATGGCTGTGGAGATCGACCTGTCAAAGTTGCCCCGAGACTCGACACGTGAACAGATCGCGGATGCGGTGCTTCGATCCGCGCCACGGTGTTGGCTCTATCATCCCGATATCGACAAAGCGTTGGCGAAGACCCGCGCCGACGAAGAGACATGGCAGGCTGCACAGGGAAAGCGGTTCGCCGACTATCAGGCCAGGCATGAGAAGCGGGCAAATGAATTGGCGCGCGCCTATGTCGACGGGCTGAAACAACTGGCCGGAAAGAAGATTGCTGTTCCGCGTGATGCAGAACTCAAAGCAATCGGACTCGCCGAACATGTTGGTATCGAGGTCGCCGGCTATGCGTGTTTCACTGTCCCGCCTGCGGTATGGCAGGCGACAATCTTAGCGGAGGTCTTTCACGACCAATGCCTTGGTAGCGCAGCTGCCAAGGCAGTGCCGATCGCCAAGCATTTGGAAAAGAGCGCGCTGATACGGCCGCAATTTCAGCGTGTCACTACCGAAGTAGCGAACGGTGTCGCTGTCGCCGAACCTCGCTTCGCGCCCGCTTGGAAGGCGATCGACAACTATTTGCAAAACCTGCTCGGAAAGGGCGTTCTCGTTCAGCAAGGCTACGGAGTGACGCTGGAGAGGTCCCTTGCGGACAAGTGGACCGCGCGCACGCTGGCAGAGACACAGAGAACCGCTGTCGTGCATGCCGCAGTGCAAGCAGTCGATTGGATCTTAGCCGAGCTTCCCGCCGAAGAGCGAGGGGACATGACCGGCGAGTCGTGGCTGGATTCTATCCACACGGAGACGAACATGACATATCGGGCCGCGATCGAGTCTGATGTCGAAGCGCCGAAGATCGCCGCCGAAATAGACGCCGTTGTCGCGATGTTCGGAAAGAGCGGCGCGATCCCACATGCGGCGTTGGGTTTGCCTATTCGAGGCGCAATCGAGCGCTGCGAGGCTCAGAGATCAAAGCAGGCCGAAGGGCTACGGCAGAAACAGATTCAGGAAGCCAACCGACTTAGGCAATCGCGTCGGGACCGGCTATGCGTTGACGCTGAAACGGAACTGAGCGGCCCTAATCTTGGGGCCTTTCTGAACGCGAAACGCGACGATCTGAGCGGCATGTCGCCGTTGGAAGCGGCGGAGGATAGCGAGTCGGGATTGACCAAGGCTCGAGGCGTGCTCTCCGCCGATGTCAAGCGCAAGCGATATCAGGAGAAAATCACTGCCGATACCAAGCAGTCTTTGTCAGCGAAGCATGTCGATGCTTTCCTGAACGGCCGGGATGACGACTTAGAGCGGACAACGCCGCTCTTGTACGTCCGAGATGACGCCACCTATCGGAAGGCGCTCGGGAAGCTAGCTGAATGGCAGAGGGGGTTCGGCGGACCGTTTTGATCATAGGAGCACCACCGTAAAAAATCATGGCCGGGAGGAGTCTCGGTCACTTTTCTGCGCTCATTTCACCTGGGGCCAGTGACCTGCGTTAGGATTGAGCAGTCCGTCCTCGTAGACTGCCGTAAAGCGGCGTAAATCAGCGTCATCGGCGTGACCTATCTCACGCCGTTTCTCAGACACGCCGCATTGATTTCACTGAAGAGTCTAGTGGCAGTGGGAGACCGCCACATAGTGAGACCCACTATTGAAGGGGCATTCTTTTGCTATCGGCGATGCTCAGCATAGATCGTAAACGTCGCCGAAGATCGCTCGGAATTAGGATGGCTTGGGCCATAACACGAGGCTCAAACGATCCGGCTGGTGTATTGAGAGCTATGGCTGCAAGAGACCGTATTTCGTCATGAGCGCAGACACGCGGTCAATATGCGGCTGGATATTCGATCTAAGCGGAGCGACATAGCCAGCTTGAGTGTGGTGCGCGGGATCACAAAACTGATCGTGTCCCGCATTCCAGCGTGTTCGAAAGGAAGGGTGTTTGGGGTTGAGCGAAACAGGTCGGCAAGCTGGCCGGAGTTAGCGGTGTCGTAACTTGACGGTACAGGCTGACCAGTTTGCCTTAGGTACAACTCCCGAACGAATTCCTCGACTAGCACTCGGAGGCGATCAACGGCGTATGTGCGGTTGCCTTCATTGCTACTGGCTGCGCCTCTAATGTCCGCGAGCATTTGCTGGAGCCGCAATTGCCGGACAATGACAGGGCCGCCGAGTTCAAAATTCTCGTAGTGATAGTGGCGAATGTCCCTTGCCATGTTCAGGCTTCGGAGTTTGTCGATGACGCCTTTGACGTGAGAGAGGACCAGGATTTGTTTGCCGCTCTGGTCCAGAAGGTGCGGGACCACATTGGCGATAAATGCCTCCGCGTGATCATCGTCCATCGCTTGAACGGGGTCATCGAGAAGAATGAAGCCGAAGGGTGATGACGGCGTTGTCGCCCGCATCAGCCAAACCGCCAACCCGAGGCAATTAAGCTGGCATTCGCTAAGGTTTGCCGCAGCCGACATGCGTGTGCCGAAGCTGGTCGCGTGCAGTTTCATAGAGTCGTTGGCCGGTTCCATCATATCGAAACCGACAGAAACTCCCGGATTGAGGAGGGCGTAGAGTTCTTTCACCTCCTTGCCCCGCGTTTCTAGGAGGAGCGTTTGTTTGGTCTGCGCCATGGCTTCGACCGAACGGATTAGTTCCTGTGTTTCCTCCAATATCGCTGCATAGCGGGCTAACAGGTGCACGTCAGCGATGCCCTTAAGACCCTTGCCTACTGCGTCGATGAGGGCGACAGCCTCGTTCGCTGCTATTTTGCTACTGACTGTCTCAGCAATCGTGTCCCATGCCCGTTCGTAAGCCAACAGAGAACCAATGAAGGCATCCACCGCCCGAGCCAATGAATGGCGCGAAGCGTGTCGATCCTCAATCAAAGCGGCAAGCTTCTCGGCCTGCGAAGCTCGATCCTTTGTTGTGGTTGTCAGTTCCCTGTCGGCTCGAAGTGCGGTGCCAAGTTCCGGTTGAGCCTTTATGTACGCGTCGTGGGCTTCAAGATAGTTGGGGAGTTCTGCGTTTGGGCCGAGAAGGCTAGAAAGCGAGACTCTCTCCTCATCGTTCAGACCTGTGATGCCAAGGGCAGACACGGCATTTGATGCCGATGTTCTGGCCGTTTGAGAGAGTTCAATCTTGCCGTCGAGCAAGTTCGCGGCTTCGACTGTGCCGCTGGCCTCCTCCAATCGCTTTCTCAACACTGCTCGCTGTTGCGGGACCAATGTCGGCTGCTCGCACATGGGACAGTCATCCCCATGAAGTTCTAGGGCTAGGCCGTTTGTCCAGAATATAAGCAAGGCTCTTGAGTAGTGCGCGGCGGTAATGCCGGCGAGTACGCCCACAGCGTCGTCTATGGCTCCGACGGCACGCTGAAACTCTTTCAAGTCTTCGACGGCATGATCGCGGAGGAGCGAATGCCCTTCGTTCAACTCGATAGACGTTACGTCTAAAACCGCTTTCCCCGCCTTCGCCCGCTCGGCTCGCAGTGCAGTGAGCGCGTCGTCGATGCTTGAAATCTCGTAACCACTGATCTCGGCAGCAGCAGTCTTAAGAGCCGCTTCGTCTTTTTCGTCAACAACGAGGGGGCTGGCACTCCACCTCGCGGCAAGCGACGCCGTAGACGGTATCTTCGCAAGGTTTGCCGCAAGCCCTGCCAGTCGTTTGCGGGCGTCAACGATAGCCAACGGAGGCGAACGCTGAAATGATCCGCGAGAGCTCTCAAGGGCTGACTTGAGTGCCGTGAGTTCATCAAGCCCGAGCGCTGCGCAAATGGCATCACGGCGGTCCTTCGGCTTCGAATGAACGAAGGTTTGCAAACCGTGCTGTGCCACCACGGGATAGAAGGCCTCAAGCGCCATGACACCCAAGGTTGAGAAATCCGCAGGTTGACCGTCGACAAAAGTTGTGGACGTTTCCTTATCCCCAAGGCGGCGCATAAGAGTCAGGTCGCGGCCCCTGAACCGAGCCATTAGGGACACTTCGGTGGGCGTGCCACCATGAGCATTGGCAAACGTATTGGTATATTCTGCTTTGCTAAAGTTTTCGCCCCGAAGCCGCCGTTTGGTTGTCCCATAGAACAGCCACTCAATGGCTTCGGCTAAACTTGTCTTGCCGTGGCCGTTCGGTCCGTAAAATGGGACAAGGTCTCCATCCAGATTGATGGTATCGACCGATGGCCCAAAACCTCGAAAATTACTAGCGGTTAGGTTGAGAAGCCGCATCGGCGTCCTCGCTCAAGGCGATTCCATCTGCTCCTTGAGCCTCGTAACTATGTCTTCCGGCTTGACTGACGGATCTCGGTGACAATCAATAAAAGTGTTAATGAGAGTCTTTGACAGCGCCTTTGATACGCCGCCCTCGAACTCTTCCAAATGTGTTTTGTCAGTCATGAAGACTCTTGCAAATAAATGTGAATTTACTCGCGAACTTAGCGACGCGAAAGCTAATTTATCACCGGTCGAATTCGACCAGCTATGTCATTTCCCGGGCGGAACGCTGTCATGCTTATAGCCTCAGACGAAGAGAAGGCGGATGTCGTCCGCTACTTCCTCTCGCAATCACCGCCCGGCACCGAGGTGGCGTTCTTGCAGAAAGTCTATGCCGAAGTTCTCATGGGCCATCGCCACGATGTTTGGGACGTGCATGGCAATCACGGTCGGTGGTGGGTGGTCACAAACCCGACGAACCTATATTCGCAAGACCAGTTTCCGAACATGGACCTCGCGGTCACTTTCCACATGGGACTTTGCCTTCGCGTCCCACGAACTCACCAGCAACGGCAGGCGGACCGACGAGTGGCTCAGTTCGGCGTCGTTTTCACCAAGCTGCGAGAGGCAACTGACGCGCTCAGCCAAGCGCAGAACGTGTCGGACTATCAGGCTATCGGAGTGCGGAGCCGGGAAGCGCTTCTGGCCTACGCATCGGCCGCCCAGGACCTAGCGATTTGGACACCCTTGAGCCCACCGAAACGGGCGGATTTCAAAGGTTGGAATGAGTTGATCTGCGATGCTGCCCTGGCTGGAAGCGCCCAATAAGAGCGGCGGCACCTGTTCAAATCATTGGGGGCTGATAGTTGGGTGTTTGCCAACTGGCTGACGCATTCCCACTCAGTCACATGGCACGATGCGGAAGCTGCTCTCACAACTGTCGAACATTTTCTCGGCCTCGCCACTTCAATGGTGCTGCGGCACATCCGTTTCGTTCCCGAGGAGTGCCCCGAGTGCGGGTCTCCGCACCTGTCCCCGGGAGAGGGATTGCGTGAAGATATGCCTGAAATCGCTTGGGAGCGCCCTGTATGTGCAGACTGTGGCTGGACGGGAACTCCCGTGCCCAGCCGAGAACGAGAGCCCGAGGAATTAGCTGAACTATTCGAGCGGGAGGGCGGGGATGACAGCGACGAATGCATCATTCCAACGGTGCCGTTGAGGGAACTGCGCGGACCAAATGGTCGCAAAGGTGGGTAGGCGTCATCCGCCTCTGCCGGCTCGACCTCGCCGTCCGCACCAGCAATGGCTCATCCGGTGAGAAAGGTCGGGCCGGAGTTTGCGACAACATCAAATGCCTTTGCAACGTCATCCTCGGTGAGGAAGACAGCGGCGTACCAGTCTGTCCGTCCCGGACGTGATAAAAAGCTGGGGGACAAAACAGAACCCCAACTTTGTTGAAGTGCGGCCCCCCTTTTGGCGTTGTCGTGTTTCAACAGGTTGACCAAATCGCGGACCGCACCGAGGTCCGGATGAATGGCGATGCCCTTGGCGACTGCAAGAACCACCAGTTCGTCGTGCTTCGCCTTGTCATTCCCTCCGAGCGCGAGGCGGGTTGCTCGCTCCCAATAGTGATAGGCGGCGATCACGAACGCCTTCCTCAAGGCCGAAAGAGCTTCGTCACAGGTTTCGATCTGCAATTCCAGCGCTTGCTCTTTGGTATAAAGCAAATGGCCCTCTTCATCCCGTTCTTCAATCCATTCTCCGCCGTTTTCAATGTCCTGCGCATATTCCGCTGCCTGGGCTCTGGCCCGCTCGACATCGCTGCGAAGCGCTCGTGACGCCGAGAGGTAGCCATCGCGCAAAATCCGCGTACTTTGCTGAAACCGGTAGCCATTAAGATTAAAAAAGAACGACATTCAGGCCCCCTTAGAAGGCGTCTCAGGGAGAGTAGTCGATCCGCCACCGGTCCGCGCTCCCCGCCACCAAATTTGTATCACCATTTTGGATGTTCCCGACCGAGACGGGTTAAATGGCCGATTTCAAAATCACCAAAAAATCTGAGAGGCGGACCTCGACCTGTGCGGAACCGCGAGGCCCCCGTTGGGGGTCTGGACCACCGCGTGGCTGCGCATGGGCGCACCTTTGGCCGCACGGTGCCGCTGTCCTGTCCGTCCTGTCCGTCCCACCGATCACTTATGCGCACCGGCGCAATCTGAAGGCCAAGTTCCTCGACTTGGAGAACGCCATACGCCATTCGCTGAAGGCGTTCGGCATCCGCCTTGGCAAGGTCGGCCGAGGAGCCTTCGATCAGGCGGTGCGCGCTGCGGTATCGGAAGACCCACTGTCGTCCGAGCTGATGGACGCCATGCTGTCGGCGCGCGCAGCGCTGTGGAGGCAGTATTGCCGCCTGCACGATCTCGTCGTCAAAATGGTGGCACGCAGCGAACTGTGCCGACGCTTCATGGCAATCCCCGGCGTCGGTCCGGTGACGGCGCTCTCGTTCATGACGGCGATCGATGATCCGTCGCGCTTCCGTCACTCACGCGGTGTCGCGGCCTACTTCGGGCGGACCTCGCGGCGCTGGCAGTCGGGCACCTCGATCGACGTTCAGGCTCGCATATCAAAAGCCGGCGATGCTGATGTACGACGCTCGCTTTACGAGGCGGCGTCGGGGTTGATGACGCGCTTCAAGGGCTCCGACAAGGTCAAGAGCTGGGGCCAGGCGATCGCCAAACGTTCCTGCCACCGCAAGGCCTGTGTCGCCGTGGCGCGCAAGCTGGCAGTGATCATGCACGCGATGTGGAGCGATGGCACGTTCTATGTCGGCGATCCGGCGGCAAGCCAGGCGGGTGCCGGCCGGCGTACCCATGACAAGGCCCGCAAGCTGCTCGGAGCGCATCGATGAGAAGAAGACCGACAGTTGAAACGCATGGCGCCGGCACGCTGACAGGCGCCATCTGACACAAAAGATCCGCTCCGGCGGATGAGGACCGATGCAGACCAGGAACGACGGAACGCACGTTATCTTGCCTGCGGCCGCGCCGATCGCGAGACGGCCGGACCGCGCCGGATTGCCTGTGGCGCTGCTCCGTCACTCCGATGGAAAAGTGCGCCACGACGGTTCCCGTGCTGCAAATAAGCAGCGCTGCTACCCCGTCGCAGAGCGCGGAAGACTGCACGGCGCATCGGAACTCGACGCAAGAGTACGGAATCGTAGCATCGAGTATAGAATATTGTATTATCGTAGACTTGAGGAGCAGCGACGACGGAAATCAAGTCTATCAAAATACGACCGATTAAGATGGCAGGATAAAAGGGGCCACGTTTCGCTGCGGTTGGGGCTTTGTTTTTCAATGGGTTACATGGTGATTTCGCAATGTGTGCATAACGACTGCACATTGCGAGTATCTCATTTTCGCAGCGATTTCCGCAGCTTGACGCAGTGTGCGGCGGCTCGGCCGACCGTTGAGGAGACTTGGGCCGGGAAGGAGGCGCAGTCAGAGACGGAAGCGAGACGCTCGACAGAAACCCCAGTTCTCGGAGGGCGCACGGGTCCCTTCGGTGGCCTCTGGTCGGCACGGCTGCCTGTCAGTCGTTGTTGCGGCTCGGCGAGAGCCGACATCGCCAGCGTCGGCCGTAGGATGGCGGCCGAGCGCAGGCTTGTCAGCCAGCCGCCCAGCCTGTCGGCTGCCATGGGACCTTCCATCCTGACACGAATGCGCAAACCGTCGTGTTACGGTTCGATCGTGCTACGTCACCAGTTCGATAGCCCTCGAAGCAAATGGGAGAGTTCGCCACGTCCAGGATCAACCGCCGCGCCTTGCTTTTCCACTCCTGCAGCGCAGTCGTCGCCTCGACGGGTCCGGCGACTGCGATGGGCACAGAGCCGCCGGGCCAGGCCCTATTACCATCCAATGAACTGCGAACGCTGATCGACGTGCACAAGAGAGCATACTCGTCCTTCGGCGAAGCCTTGCACAAAGTGGGCGGTGGCAGAAATCAGTCCGCCGGAGCCAGCCGGGAGGAGGAGAAGGCGCTGCTCGCCATCTGCAGCTATGCTGCGGTTGGCGAAGCGGATCGCCTGGCCAAGGCCCGATATCTTTTAGAGATCGAGGCGCGCGGTGAACTCGACCTCGCAGAGCATATGCAGGCTGTTCTCCAATCGACGGTGTGGAAGCGATGATACGACTGGCATGCGGGCGGTCGGCTGCTGAATGGCAAACTATGCGCCTCATTTCAGACGTTGAGCCGAAATCTTGTCAACTGAAAGCCGGGCGGCGAGACCAGCAAGGGGAGCGGCTGGGAAAAGTGGCGGCGAAAGTCGACGCCGAACAAGTTCGCTAAATACCGGGTGACTGGCTAGTTCGACAGCGGGTGCTTGAAGAAGTGCTGGTCTATGGCGTCGGTGATGGTTTTCTCTTTCAGTCCCGTGCCTACCCCTCGAACAGCTTTGCCATTCTTCCAGTCGATGCGGACGTTGGTGCGTCTGGCTTTCTCATACGCCAGCATAACTAGTGCGTCGGCATCAAATTCCCCTGAAGTCCATACCTCGCAACGGATTTCAGCTTCCCGCAAAAACGTATTCGCCCGCACATACTCCACAAAGGTCGGAATTCGCCTCAGCCATTCCTCTATCTCCGCTTGTGTGACCACGTGGCCAGGCTCACCAGCTTTGCATTCGTAAAGCACGCACTCGGCTTTGCCGCGCACGCACATAATGTCGATGTCGTAGAACTTACCCACCTTCGGGTCGTAAGCCTTCTTTCCCAAGTCGATTGAATTGCCGTCGTTGCGAATGAGATAGGCGCACACCAGCTCGAACAGAACGCCGCGAAGGTTCCCTGCGCGCCCGGCAATGTCTTTGAGGCTGCTCAAGAGAGTTATTAGCCTGCTCGGGTTTTTTGAGACGATTGCGGCGGCGTTCTGCAGCGTCTCTACCAGGCTGGTGAACGCGGACCCGGCGTAGCTTCCGAACAGCGATTCCGGCGTTGCCATCATCAGCCCGTTTCGATGGCCGAGCGTGTATGCCTTGCCCGTGAAGCCATCGGCCACGATAATAGGGAGTACCGAGCCTATTCGTGTTGCTAGGAGACCTCTCGCCTTCCGGATGAAATAGCGGATTTGGTACTCATCGAGAACCGTCCCCACGAACACATCGGCCACAGTGAAACCTTGCTGGTCCTTCCCCACGTTCGACTTTTTCAACGGCAGGAGGTAGCTCGGGCCAGTCAAGTCCCACTTGTATGGGCCAACCGTCCTCGGATGTTCATCGCCTCGAATGGCGATTGAATTGTAGCTGGCAACTCCGAGACGCCGTGCCCACTCCCGAATTCCATCCAGCAGGACACCTTCGGCCATCTGGCGCACATTGTACAGCGTGGGACCGTGGGAGCTCAGCGCTGGGATGCGGAGTGCGATGACACTGCCATAGTTTTGAATGTCGATAGTATGCGTCATCCCGGCGTCCTGAAGACGCTGCGCAACTTTCGCGGCCGGCACTTGCTTCTTCTGCAGGATTGGGGCGCCACTGATTACAGAGAACTCATCGACGGACACGATGCCCCCGCGTGCAGCCAATCCATCGATAGCCGCGCCATAAACTGACTCTGTTTCTCTTAGGTCGCGGTGGAAGTTGTGCCAGAACCGTTCGGTCTGCCTATCCTTGACGTGGTAGACGAAGGCTTCCTGTTTGGGCAGGAGCGGAATCGGGAAGGAATAGATGGGCGGTTTGCTACGGGAGAGGCGCTTGCGAGCTGCTTCAGCTGACAGGCCGTGCTCGGAGATAAGCAGCTCGGCCAGACGCGAGGAGCGGCTCGGGCCGTGCAGGTCTATAAGCGACGTTAGGGGGTCGGGCATGACCTGTCACACTGCGCAATTTATTAAAAGAACTACCTATTGCGGGTCTGTTTTTCGATTTCTCGTCAATGCCATTATAAAAAACAATAACTTAGCAGGCGTTTTGACGCGCTGTCAATTTCTTGCTTGTCCTCTGGCCCAATGACATACCCCATGTGGCTGCCATTCGGAAGTACTTGGCCGGTCGGTCGGCCCTTGCCGTGTCCTCATCGGTAGCGGAGCGCACTTTCGGTATCTCCGTCGGTTGTGGGAGGCGCGGTGCCAAGCCGTCCAACCGACAAACCGGCATGCTGCAGGTGCGGCGCAACACCTCATGTTGGGCAGTTGTATTCCTGCTTCCATCTTCTCAATCGCCGTCGGTCCACGCGCGGTGGTCACCTTATGAGGGTCGTTCATGTGGGCTCCGCCGTAGAGCTGCGCCTGCGTCACATGGAAACCCTGGGCTTGGAGACGAAACGGATGATGGTGAAAGGGCGCTCTTTGGAGCGCCTGTTTTAGTTTCCCAAGTGAATTGCGTTTTCGAACGCGTGCAAGCAATCTCCTCCCGCTATGGTCACGGTGCATCTGATTCCCGAAGGTAACCGCGAAACGTACGAGGTCCACGAGTGGCGCAACGCCGCTGGCGTGATTTCGACCGCGCATCCGAACGAGTGGGCAGATATTATTGGGGTGCCTGACGATAGCTACAAGCCGACGTGGGCGACCTACGCGAACCACAGCGCTTCGCGGTTGCATGCTGCGGAGTAGCCAATGGCGAGCGTCGTCGGTTCCGCCCTAACGGAGCGAGAAGGCGTTATCGCCGCCGATACCATCTTTACGAAGCAATTCCGCTGGCTCTTTCGAGAGCAAAAGGTTCTGGATTTCGGGGTCGATGCCGAAGTCGAGATTACTGAAAACGATATGCCTACGGGCAAACTTATCGCGCTCCAAATCAAGAGCGGCACCTCGTTCTTTAAGCGGGAAACTCGTGAAGGGTACGTATTTTACGGAGAAACGCGCCACTAAAATATTGGACGAACCACGTCCTACCCATGTTTCTTATTCTCCATAACCCGGAAACCGACGTTACCCTTTACCAGCGAATTGAAGAGCGCCTTTGCAGGGTAACGGCTAGAGGGTGGAGCATTGTCGTTCCCCGCGAAAACGTGCTCGATGCCAGCGCCGCAGGCGACCTTGCATCTGGTCCCGACCTGGACGAAGAAGGCCAACTGCGTCTCCGCTTTAGCCTGGACGCTCCTCTGATGGAGCGCTTTGTCGACGCCGACGCCAAGATGATTTGGGAATACTGGTTCAATAAAAGCCTGAGCCTCCGCAACGCCCGCTTCATATTTGAGGGCGAAGCGCCGATAGAAGTGGGCGGTTGGTATCCCACTAGCGATATCGGTCTCGCCATGCAGAATCTCTTCCCATGGCTCACCTATGAGTACGAGGACGATTCCACCAAATGGGATATCGCTGGCGAAGCTGACATCTTTACCCTCCTGGTATCTTTGAGGCCGGAAGCTAAAGCCTATCTGGAAGCCGAGAGGTTCTTTCGAGAGGGCCTCACCGAGGAACCGCCTGACCAGCCGGTCCGCGACGATGACCAGGATGAGGACGGTTGGTATTATCGCATCCGCGACGACGACGACTGACTAGCCCTTTTGCGCCTGCTCCCAAAATTTGCGCATGACGTCGTCGGCGGTCGGCGGAAGTTCTAATCGGCTTTTGACCGTGGCTTTCTTCACAAGGACTTCCATTTGAGGCCTGTCGGCTCTCGGTGTGCCTTCCCAATACGTGTCATCTTGGTCGAGAAGACCGATCGCCTCTACCGCAACCTCAAGGATTGGGTGACGCTCGACGAGTTGGATGTCGAGATCCACCTTGCCAAGGAAGGCGTCGTGCTGTCGAACGACTCACGCTCCTCGGAAAAGTTCATGCACGGCATCAAGGTGCTGATGGCCAAGAACTACATCGACAACCTTTCCGAGGAAGCGCGTAAGGGGCAGATGGAGAAGGCCGAGCAGGGGCTCTGGCCGTCCAAGGCACCGCTGGGCTACCTAAACGTGACGGGCAAGGACGGCAGGAAGGTCATCGAGCCGGACCCGGCCTTGGCTCCCGTCGTCACGAAGCTGTTCGAGCGTTACGCCACCGGCCAATATTCGCTCAAGGCGCTTACGAAAGCGGCCCATGGTGAAGGACTGATCTACCCCAAGAGCGGCAACCCGGCCCCGGTGAGGACCGTGCATTCGATGCTGCGCAAACGGCTCTACACCGGAATGTTTCAGTGGAATGGCAAGATGCATCAGGGCCAGCACGAGCCGCTGGTATCGATCGAGCTGTGGGAGCGTGTCCAAGGCGTTCTGACCGGCCGGAACGCGACCCCGATCCATTCCTTTGGCTATGAATTTGCGTTCACGGGGCTCATGACCTGCATCGAGTGCAACTGCGCGGTCGTGGCCGAGGTCAAGAGAGGGAAATATGTCTACTACCACTGTACCGGGCATGCCGACAAAGGGCGTGGCGGCTATGCAGACTGTCGGCGCAAATATGTGCGGGAGGAGGTACTGGACAAGACGTTTGCCGCTTTGCTCGACAGGCTTCATTTCGATGAGGAAGTGCTGACTTGGATGCGCGACGCGCTAAAGGCAAGCCATGCTGATGAGCGGCGTGAGCAGGAACAGGCCATCGAACGCTGCCAGACGCAGTACAAACGCGTCGAAGACCGCTTGCAGGCTATGTATCTGGATAAGCTCGACGGACGTATCGACAATGCTTTCTATGACCGCATGTCGGCGCAATGGCGAGTGGAACAGACGCGACTGCTACGCGAGATCGAGCGGCACAGCGAGGCGCAAGAATCATACATGGAGGACGGCCTGCGGCTCCTGGAGCTGGCCCGGGATGCCAGCCGACTATTTGCGAAACAGGCCGCAAACGAGAAAAAACGGCTCCTGAATCTAGTGCTGTCGAACTGCGAATGGGATCGCGGCGAAGTTCGCGCAAACTTCAGGCAACCTTTTGACTTACTTGCAGAATCAGCGGCTGCAGCGGCGTTGAGCGATGCCACCGGGGCGAAATTGTCCACAGGGCATCCAGTTTGGCTGGGCTTCCTGGAAGCTTTTCGAACTTTCTGACTCGCGCCTCAGCCCGAATTGCGTGTGCTTATGGGTGATATTGGGATACGAGAATCGGTTTTGGGAAAGATTTGACGAGGCATCGACTCTCTGGCCCCCGTCCCACCGGGAAGTGAACGGCAGCACGATACCTCCGCCAGGTTCGTCATGCTGAACGGCGGCTATGCTGAAGGGTTTCGGGTGCCGCCAGGCGTACGAAAGCCTCTCATGCAGGAACCCGCGGGCAGCCGGGGCGGTGAGCTGCGGCAATTGTTCAGAAGCACGCTGGTTCCGACAAGCAATGCCGACTACATGTCGTGCTGTTGTCGCATCGTCGATATGCTACGTGTGGTATTGAACTTCAATTCTGAGTTTCGGAGTCTCGCCATGCCCGCCGGACCCAAAGCGACATCTCAGACCAAAGGGACGAGGACCGGGCTCTACGCCGCCCGGCGCTACCTGACGCGGGACGCGCAAAAGGAGCTGAAGCTCCGCATTCCGTTCGACGCCTACTTCCAGGATCCCACGGTCCGCGTGCGGAATCCGGTGCTCGAGTATGATGAGTCGTTCGAGGTCCCGTGGGAGCCCGGTATCGGGGATGGCCCCACCAGCGCCTACTTCGCCGTCGTCGACTACGACGCCTCCACCGAGATCCTCACACCGCCTGCCGAGTGGAATGCCGATAAGAATGCCTTCGTAGGCCCAGGCGGTGCGACGCTGGATCAGGCAAATGTCGACTCGCCGCAGTACCGGCAGGTCAATGTCTGGGCCACCCTGCAGAACGCTCTCGAGTTCTACGAGAACGGCTTCGGTCTCGGCAGGCCCATTCCGTTCGCCTTCGAGGGCAACCGGCTGATCGTCGTCCCCACGGCCGGCTATGGGGAGAACGCCTATTACGATCGCCAGAGCAAGTCGCTGCAGTTCTACTATTTCGACAGCGGCGAAAAGCGGATCTACACATGCCTCTCGGCCGATATCATCAACCATGAGTTTGGCCATGCCGTTCTCGACGGCCTTCGTCCTCTGCTTTCGGAATCGATCCGCGCCGAGACGGCCGCTTTCCACGAATTCGTCGGCGACCTTTCGGCAATCCTCATTGCCTTCCGAAACAACAAGCTTCGCCAGTGGCTGGCCGAAGCCACCGGCGGCAACCTGGACACCGACAGCGCCCTCTCGAGCCTCGCCGAAGAGTTCGGCAAGGCCGTCGCGGACCAGCCCTATCTGCGCAGCGCGTTGAACACGCTCCACTACGATAAGATTAAGGACGACCAGCGCCAGCACTACATGTCGCAAGTGCTGACTGGCGCCATGTTCGACATCGTCCGCAAACTGGCACCTCGATACAGGGACGGCGGTCGCTCAATCTTGCAGGCGTTCTGGTATACCGTTAGCAATATGCAGTGCATGGCGGTGCAGCCCCTCGACCTCCTGCCGCCGGTCGACGTGACCTTCGAGGACTACGCCATCGCGGTGCTGCGCAACGAGGAGATCGTCAACCCCACCGACTCCCGTGGCACGCGGCAGCTGATGATCGACGTCTTCCAGGAGCGCGGCATACTGAGCTCGGAAGTAGCTGAGCAATTCCGGCGGCCACACGACATTTTCCAGCGGCTGCGCACCGAGGTCTATCACGATCCTGCCGATATCGCCGGTTCCCGGTCCGCGGCCTACCGCTTCCTCGACGACAATCGCCGCAACCTGTTCATCCCCTACAGTGCCGATGTCGCGGTGCAGGGTCTGGCAAACGCTTCAAAATTTACTAGCGACGCGCGGCGGCAGCCGCAACAGGTGCTGCTGCAATACACTTGGCGCGAGCCCGTGCTGCTCGATGACGAACGCTTCGGGCGTTTCGCGGGCGAGACGACCAGCATGCTCTGCGGCGGCACCCTGGCGTTCGACATCGACGGCAATCTGCTCTCGTGGATGCGCAAGCCCGGCACCCAGACTTTGATCGGCGAGGACGAGGAAGACGGTGCGAATACGCCGGCCGAAGAACTGACGGCGGTGCAGACCGAGATACGGGCCGAAAGAAAGGCTGGTCGACGGCGCAAACAATCGTTCCTTGATGCGCTGGCCGCCCGCATAAAGACCGGCCGCATCGGCGAGATCGCCGGCGGCCAGCTCGGCATCCTCGAGAAGACCGTGGCGCCGCTGACCGCCGAGGCCGTAGACGGCATCCTGCGGTTCTCGCTTTCGCCGCATGTGGGCATCCACTCGGACGAGCACGAGAAAATGGGAGAGAGCCAATGGCAGATAAGCTCCTGATCCGTGCCTACAGCGTGCGTTGTGGTGATTGCATCTATGTCCGCATTCCCGACGCGCGGATAAAGGACGGCAACGTCGACGATTTCCACATTCTCATCGACTGCGGCACCAAGGCAGCCGGCGATGATTTCTTGAAGCCGGCGCTCGACCTGCTGAAGCCCGAGCTTCCGCTTGAAGACGGCAAACACCGTCTCGACCTCGTCGTCGTCAGCCACGGCCATGACGATCATATGAAGGGTTTCGACCCCGACTGGTTCGAAGACGTTGCGATCGAGAACCTGTGGTTGAGCGCGGCCATGAACCCCGAACACCCCCAGGCGGAGCTCGCCCACGCCTTTCACGACTTGGCAGACCGGGCGATGGTCAATGTCGCCGCGCGCGGCGTCGCCCTCAGCCCGGCCCTGCAGGACATCGTCGATCGCTACGGCATCAACCCCAAGGGCGCCATCAAGGCTCTCACCGAAACCCTGCCACAGCAGAACGGCATTGAACCCGTATATCTTCACACCGAAAGCACCGCCGCCGATCTCGAGCTTGAGACGCTGCAAGGCGACGTGGCGTTCCATGTCCTGGGGCCGGATATCAATATCGACTTCTACTATGGCGGCGACGAGTTGGCGGCCGACTTCCAGACATTCTCAAAGGCGGCAGCCGGCGTGATCGGCGCGCCCCAGTCGCCGAGCGCACGGCCCGAAAACATTAGCGCCCTCGACTTTCTCCGCCTCCAGTCGCGGATGATGTCCAATGCCTTTGCCTACTCCGAGGAAAACGACAGGCTGATCAACAACACCAGCATCATGCTGCTGATCGAGTGGCGCGGGCGCCGACTCCTGTTCGTGGGCGACGCCGAGTGGGACGATCGGTTCGAAGAAGGCACAAAGGCGAACGGCGCCTGGAACGTCGCCTGGAACAAGCAAAGGGCCAAGCTCGATGGGCGGCTGGACTTCCTGAAGGTCGGCCATCACGGCAGTACCAATTCCACGCCGTGGAACGAGGACGAGGACGGCACCCAGACCGAGTCGAGCACCATCCTGGACGCGATCCTGCCGCTTCCCGCCGGCAACATGCCGGCGTCCGGCCCTAAGGCCGTCGTCTCTACCGCCCGCACGCCCTACAAACCCATTCCGAGCTCCGCCCTGATGGTGGAACTCGGCAAGCGCGTCGCCAACACCGAAACCTATGGTCCACTTCTCACGCCCGCACAGATCGCGGGGCTGCCCAACTACGCCGGCCACGAGAAGGCGCTGCTCGGCCAGCCGCAGCCACAGCGCACCGACATGGAGGCCCTGGTCACGGGCACGCCCTACGTGGACATCGAGATCAAACCAGTTGCAGGGCACTAGAGCGCGGTCGTGGGCAGTCGCTCGCCCAAGCGTCGAGGGCTACTCGGCTTGGGTCAGTTCCACAAACGACGTCAGCAACTCGCCAATCTGACAGGCGGCGTAGCCATTTCGACGGGTGGACGCGTCTCTGGCGCAGGTCTCCGGCGTAAGAGGGTCCAACTGAGTATGCAGGTCGTCGATCGCCCGTTGAGAAAGAAGCCAGGCTAACGGGATTGTCACGCCGCGATCGCGCATTTGGATGCTGTAGTACCTATCGAGAGTGCTCGGCTGGTTGGCAATCGCCTCTTCAGCCATCGCGATCAATTCTTCGTCCGTCTTACCTCGTGGATCGAGCGTCACGCGCATCTCGGAAGTGGCCAAGACCAAATCTTCGAGCTCACTCAAGCCATAGTCCACTCGCGCGCTACGTACTCGGTCCACCGCCTCAAGGGCGATGCTTGCTTCGGCAAGAACGCTCGAGTAGCCGCCTGAATCTTTGGGTTCCGAGCACGGTGTTTCGTCGGCGCTCGCCTGAGCAGCGTCGCAGAGAGGTTCGTTACCGACATGCACCACCAGGATAGAAAACTTCGGTGCATCGGCTCCTCTGTCCTCCCGGTATTTATCGAGCTCCCGGTAGACTCCCATAAGTGTCGGCGCCCCCGAGTTATCGAAATAGCCCCCGTCAACGTATTGGTCTTTGATCCCCTTGAAGTCTGGGTCCTCGACCCAAACCTCACCTTCTTGTTCCACGGTAAGGGATGTGAATGACCCCGGCGGCGAAATGAACGGAAACCGCGCACTTGTACCCGCCGCCGCGCTGAGTGGCGGGCCATTGAGATAGTCCACGGCATGCCAGTCGTCCCCGCCGCCTTTCGCGTCAGTTCTGAGATAGATCGGGCTCATGCTGACCCGCCGACCGTCGCGAACTCTCGTCGAATTCAGGATGAGGTACGGAACGCTAGCGGCCTCTTCAGTCGGGACGAGGCCATAAAGCGGATTAGACAGGACGTCCTCCCCGAAAACACGTGCAAAGGAACGCTCCAAGCTCCACTCGAGCCCAAGTTGACGATCGAAAGCTGGAACGGGGACAGGCCAGAATTGCTGGAAGATCTCAGTAAAAAAGTAGCGACTGAGCAACGGTGAAAGGTGGTCGTCAGCCAACACCTCCATTGCAGCATCCTGATACGTCGAGGAACTCACGTCCTCTAGATCGCATCGGCTCGCCTCGGTTTCGGGCGGCTTGGCTTTCATTGCTGCCGCATAGATAGCGGCACCGATCGAGCCACCAGAAACCCCGCTAACTACGAATATGTGGTGGGCCAGCCGCGGGCATCTGTCGACAAGCCGAGAAAGGACCGTGGCCGTGAACACTGCGGCCCTGATGCCTCCACCTTCAGCGGCAACCAAGATCACCGGATAGGTATCAAAGTCGGCGCGGTCGGGTCGGGAGGCGAGCCAACTGCCGAAAGCATTCTCGAGTTCTATCGATGGAGTAAAATGTCCGATCCGGCGGATCTGGTGATTGTCGTTCACGTTCAGCGCGATTAGGCCGACCGCCAGCACGACCAGAAACCCAACGGCAGGTAGCCTGGTACGCCGGCCGAAACGCACCAGCCACGATGTAACGATCGTCCAAAAGCAGCAGGCCAAGAGGAGTATGTTGAGGGGACCGAGTGCCTGTGAGATCGAAATCATGCTGATGGGAAGACCAAAGGTTTCATCCCTTGTCGAAGCCGCGAATGCGCTCAGCAGCAGAATGGGCAACAGGTAAGCCAAGAGCACCGTCGGCAGGCGGTGTCCGCGTCGCGTCGTGGACGAGTGCGCCGATAGGCGCGAGTCGAGCGCAGCCCTTCGCGCCGAATGAACGTACGCGATGATCAGGACGCTCAGTAGGGCAAGAAGCCCGTAGCTCGCCGGTGCCAATTCGTCCCTGAGGCGAACCAACAAGACCGCCAGAAGGATCAGCGCAAGGCTTCCAACGATCCCGCTGATCCAAACGCGATAGCTAAACGGAACCGTCGATCGTGAAATCAAGACAGCGGATTGACGGCGCAATATGGCTGAGAGTGCTGCGGCCGACAGAAACGTGATCGCGAACTTGGTCCATTGAATATCGACCGCCTCGCTGTGACGGACGTAGCCAAGCATCGCTTCGACCACCTGATCTGACGCCGTTCCCGGAAACAAGAAGCACGCGAGCAGGAGGATCGCCGTAATGCTGACTGGCCACATGCTGAGCAGTGCGATGGGGATGGGTTGAAGCGCTCTCCGCACCCTCCAACGCCATAGACGCAAGCGGGCGTATGCGTAGGTTGCTTCGGGCATCTCAGCTCCGTTCTTCCGTCGGCAGTATCGGCGACTAAACTGGCAACCACACAGTAGTCAGGCGGACGGTGCCGTCTAGATGCTCCATCGACACTAAGCCGTCTGAGCACGAACCTTTCCAGTGGAGGTTACCCGCGCAAATCACGACTTGCGTAATTAGATCAACGCTTTGCCGTTTGTGGACGGCCACGGCTACTCCAGGTCGACTTCCACCCAAAGGCTCTGTTTGTGGCGGATGCCCTTGATCGAACCCGAGGGCTGTAGCGCGGCAGCGCCCAATCGCTGAGTCCTTGACCTGTACTGCCTTCAGCGCACGCTCGGTAGCGATGGAATAGTCCTCGGCGACTTCGAGGTGGAGAACTTCGTGGTCTGCGAGTTCGATCAGCGCAACGGCGCCTGCGTAGATCTGATAGATGTAGCCGCGCAGCGAAGCGGTCGCCTGACGTGCACGATCGCTCCTGGTCGTGCTGCAAGCGAGGGGCCCGCTCTAAATAACTGTGAATCAGACATGCCGAAGCCTACTACGATCACCGTACTAGCAATGGATCAGCGGACGTTCGTAAGCGTGAAGCTCACCCCATCTGGCGCGACTTGAGGTGATGAGCGAGAGATAGTGACACTGAAGCAAGGAGCCGAGGAGCTTGCAGTGTCAATTTCTATGTCTGCGCCTATGCCTGATGATAGAAGTTTCCATGTTCTTGAGGCAGTCCCGAACCGGCTGGAGGCAAGCCCGCAGCGTCCGCGGCGGCGCTGGTCGGCGGAAGCGAAGTCGCGGCTGATCGAGGCGACACTGAAGCCTGGCGCGAATGTATCGGCCATTGCCAGACAAGCGGGGATGGCGCCCGCCCAGCTGTTCGGCTGGCGGAGCAAGGCGATCAAGAGCGGTGCGGTCACACGGCAGCGAGATGCGGATCGGCTTGGCTTTGTCGAGGTCACCCAAGCGGCGTCTTCGACAGTGGAGATCTGCTTGGGCGATGTGGTCATTCGGGCCAGCGCCGACGTCGGCCAGGATCATTTGGCCAGGATTATCCGGGCGGTCCGCCAGGCATGATCCCGGCCGGCGTGAAGGTGTTGGTAGCCAGCCATCCCGTTGATTTTAGAAAAGGTCCCGACGGCCTTCTGGCACTGGTGCGCGATGCCGGCTCGGATCCGTTCAACGGCGCGCTTTATGTCTTCCGCCAAAAGAGCGGACAGGATCAAGATCGTCTGGTGGGACGGCAGCGGCGTGTGTCTTTATGCCAAGCGACTTGACGACGCGAAGTTCTGCTGGCCGCGGATCGGCCACCACCGGGTCCAGCTCAATCATGCTCAGCTCATAGCTTTGGTCGACGGAATGGACTGGAAACGGGTTCGGACGGAGACCGTCAGGCGGCCGCAATCGGAGGTAAAACCCTGCGGCATGATGAATCAGGGGGCTGAAAAAGCGGGAAAACTGGCCGCGAATATGCTCTGATTTTGGCCATGTCGGCACCCGAATTCGCGCTCCCGGACGACGTTGACGCGCTCAAGGCGATGGTTATTGCCATGGCCGAGAAAGCCGCCGGTCTGGAGGAGCGCAATGCCGATCTCGAAGCCCACAACACGCATCTCGAGTTGGTCAACAAGAGCGCCGAGGAGCGGATCGCACGACTGACGGCGGTCGTGAAGATGCTGGAGCGGTCGCGCTTCGGTAGCCGCTGCGAAAGGTTACGGACCGGTGCGCTGAGCGAAGAGCAGTACGCACTCGTCTTCGACGAAATCGAAACCGGCGTGGCAGCCATCGAAGCGCAGATGGAAAAGGCTGCGGGTGGGTTGAAAGCGAAGCGCGCGCCGCGCCCGCGCAAAGGCTTTGCGGCCCATCTCGAACGGGTCGAGGTGGTGATCGAGCCCGAAACGCCAGCCGGCTGCGCGGGATTGGAAAGAATCCTGATCGGTGAGGACGTCTCCGAACGGCTCGATGTCACTCCGGCGAAGTTCCGGGTGATCGTCACCCGCCGCCCCAAATATGCCTACAAGGGCTGGGACGGCGTCATCCAGGCAGCTGCACCCGCCCGCATCATCGAAAGCGGCATTCCGACCGAAGCGCTGTTGGCGCAGATCGCGGTGTCGAAATACGCTGACGGCCTGCCGCTCTACCGGCAGGAAGCGATCTATGCCCGCGACCGGGTCGAGATCGACCGGTCGCAGATGGCGCAATGGATGGGCAAGGTCGGCTTCGAGCTTGAGCCGATCGCCGATTACGCACTGGCCCGCATCAAGCAGGGCGAGCGCATCTTTGCCGATGAGACCACGCTGCCAACGCTGGCGCCGGGATCGGGCAAGGCCAAGACAGCCTATTTGTGGACTTATGTCCGCGACGACCGGCCGTTCGGGGGCAGCGGACCGCCCATCGTCGCCTACCGCTTCGAGGACAGTCGCGCCGGCGAATGCGTCGCCCGCCATCTGGAAGGCTATTGCGGCATCCTGCAGGTTGATGGCTATGCCGCCTATAACCGGCTGGCCAAGCCCGATCGGGCCAACGACGGCGTGACGCTAGCCGGATGTTGGAGCCACGTGCGGAGGAAGTTCTACGAACTGCATGTCGCGGGCTCGTCCGTCGTCGCCTCGCAAACGGTGGCGCAGATGGCTCCGCTCTGGGCGACTGAGGAAACCGTCCGCGGCCACGACCCCGCAGCCCGGGTGACGGCGCGTCAGGAGAAAACCGCCGCCATCGTCGCCGCTCTCTTTGCGCTGTGGGAAAAGGAGCTGCCGAAGCTGTCGGGAAAATCGAAGCCCGCCGAGGCGATCCGCTATGCGCTCGGCCGCCGCACTGCGCTCGAGTGCTTCCTCGCCGACGGCCGCATCGAGCTGGACTCCAACACGGTCGAACGTGCGATCAGGCCTCAAACAATTACGAGAAAGAACTCGTTGTTCGCCGGCAGTGACGGTGGTGGACGGACATGGGCAACCATAGCCACGCTTCTGGCCACCGCCAAAATGAACAATGTCGATCCGCATGCCTGGCTCACCCAAACCCTCGAGCGCATCGCCAATGGCTGGCCAAACAGCTACATCGAGGCGCTCATGCCCTGGAACTACCAGCGCTAAACGGCATCAGCTACGCGCTTTCGGACGTTCCATTCCTCAAGACGCACGTTCGTGCCTCCTCCGGCAACGCACGCGCATAGCGCCCTCGAATTTGATGGTTATCGGCAGTGGATTTAAACTAGCGGACCGGAGTATTGACCAGACTATCAAAGTCAATCGACTGCAGTTGTTCGAAGGCGTCCGCTGCTGCGTCAGGCGCCAGGGCTGGTCCACCGGAATTGAGCGGCGGCAAGCAAATTGCTGGGACGCCTTCGACATCGAACGGTGCGCGGCCGGCCTTCGCCTCGCTGCACATGTTCTCGAGCCCACGCTGCAGCTGCAGCGAATAGTCCACGGAAGCCGCGTCGACAATGACCGGCGTTCCGAAGAACTTGGTCTTGAGGTCGAAGACCTCGCCCGCCTTGACGTTTCGGAAGTAGTCGGTAAGCCGCTTAGGCACGTTGGTCACCGCACCCGCCGGCGGCACATTGCCGAAGTCGTCGCTGCGCGGGAATTGCGCACTACCGTGGCAAGACAGGCAAGAGCTCAGAAGGTTGTCTGCCGGTCCATTGGCGCGCCCACCCCAGCCCAGTTCTTCGCGTCCGGCCCATCCGAACAGGATGGATTGCAGCGTTGGGTCGGTCACGCTTTCGAGCAGCGGTTGCCCGGGCGCTGCGGCTGGATCGTTGCCCCAGGCCAGCCCCACGGGCCGCAGGCGACGCCATGGGTCAGGATCGGCGACGGCGTTGTTGTAGACGAAGGTGCCAAAGACCCAGCCGGTGGCGCTGTCCCGCGGGTCGCGCACCGCGATGTCGACCTGGAGCAGGCGCATCGACCGCTCGCTGCGGCCGTTCGGACCGTTGCCGCTACCGGTGTGGGTTTGCCAGCTGGGCGCGCCGGCGAGGTAGGGCAATTGTTGTTCGGTAGCCGATGTGAAGAGCAGTTTGAACGACACCGTTCCGACCGGAAACAGGATGTTGTCAATGACCGGATTGCAAGGATCGGCATAGACCTTGGCATAGGTCGTCGCGCCGAAACTGTTATAGTACCCCACCGCCCAGGTGAAAAAGGTCGTGCTGGTATTCTCTTTAAGCTGATTGGGCCGCGTCGGGCGTTCCTGCGTGAGCCCATGGAAGAACTCTCTTCCATCTTCTCCAACCTGCATCCAAAGGGCATGGTACCAGCCCCTGTCGGTGTTCTTAGTGACGTCGAAATCGACCGTATCGTTACCTTCGTAGGCGTAGTTAAGGACTGCCCAGAGGTACGCTTTCCAGTCTGCATGGTAGTCGATCGACAGGAAACCTGGCAGCGGCTCGCTCGTCGCCGCCGGATAGTCGAACTTTCCCTTGAAAGCCTCGGCCGCGGTGTGATTAGCAGGGATCGTATAGAACGTATTGTAGCTTGGAACAGTGCATGTTGCGGCCGCGGCTGCGGCCGTGGAGAGCAAAACCGCGAGAACAGCGAACACGCGCATCAGCATGACTGAATTCACCCCAAGTTCATGGAGACTAAGCGCACAAATATACCCTGGCAAGAGGCACGCTACTCGCCGTCACACTGCCGTCAACCGCCGCTAGTGGAAAGAGTTTACACCGGTCGCTTAGCCATGCGCGCGCTCCTGGATGGCGCGTCGTCAGTAGGAGGGCTCCGCCTCTATAGCGCTACGCGAACCGCGTTGCGTTTTATGATGACAAGATCCTGTCATTCGACGATAAGCGCGAGGACAGAAGGCCAGTACGCGCAACAACTACAACGCAATTATCGCGAACGCTACGCTCGAAGTTTGTTGTCGTTGACCTGACGACTATCGCCGCGTACGCGTAAACAGTGATCCGCAATTGCAAGCGAACCCTATCGACAGCACTGGACACGCAATCGCCGAAACACTGATTGGACAATTCGACGATCACTACGGCGACTAAGGACGAGGAATTAACGAGGACAAGTGCGCTAATAGTCAACGCGGCGTTGACTGTCCAAATTACAATCTGTATATCCGGAAACACGAAAGCGCCGAGGTTTGGACCCTCGACGCTCCCGTACAGTCTGCGAATATGAGGCCTTTAGACGTGTCGGCGTCTGGGTCTCGTTTGCGTTGCTGTGGACGCACCGCGAACGCTTCGGAAATAGCAGGCTTTTATTGAAAAGCCAACACATTCCGAAATTGTGTACAGCTTTCCCGCCCGCCATATTTTCCTCACCCAGCGCAGGAGGCGCTACCGTTTGCGGTAGTGGGCCTCCCATGCCAGCCCAATATCGGCGAATGTCCATTCACTTCGTCTGCCGTAAGCGGGGCTCTGGCGGGTAAAACATTCGTTCAAGCCGGTTTCCCTCGGGAATTTCATGGACCACGCCGTGGATTTTGGCTTGCCGCGTGCCGTTGGCTGAATCCGACGGATGAGCCCGCTGTCCGCTCAATGGTCATTCGGATTGGGAAGGGAAGCGGGGTCAGCCAGGTAGCCGCGAAGCTTTTGTAAAGTGGCGTCTTCTGGCGACTGGTGAAGGTCGGCGCGAAGTTCTTGAACGGCGAGGGCGCCCCTTGTCTGGCAGCTTCCGTCAGCATGTCGCGGCGGCTCAATTGGCTGACCGTCCCGGAAGACAGTCGCTGTAAAAGGTGGCATATCGATTTGGGTTGACCAAAGCCACAAGGCTGCTGCCAGCAAGGCCGTGATCACTGAGGCCGCTTGCAGAGCCGTCAACACTCAACTACCCATTTTGTAAGGACGCGCACCATTCGCCTCTCGGTTTTTTCCGTATCTATAAGCGCTTGGGATGGCCGTTCATAGAACCTTTGCCTCGCCGTCTTTCAAATGCACCAGTCTTGCCGCCTTGAGTACCTCTTCGCCGCTTGCGATTAAGCGAAGTCCTTGCTCCGGTAGAATATCTCCGGCCAGTTCCCTGGCTTCTTCAAGGGACTGTGCAACTGCGATTATTTGCATCCTGAGCATGCCATTCGGCATGTTCATGTCCTTGCGGCTGTGTTCAAAACGGAACCCAGTGTACGGTGCGTCTGTCATGCCACTCATACCCTTCTGTCATCTGACATTTATTTCGCCAAGCGAGCGGGTTCAAACCCGATCGAAGTGGTTATTTTCTCCAGGTTTATAGGCTTGTTTGCAAGTGCAGTAACGTTCCCTGTACAACTTGAAGGCCCCAAATTCACTTTGCCCCAGGATCGGCAGGTGTGGTAATATGGGTCCATGAAGAAGACCACCACCACCGTCCGGTCAACCAAAACAGGCCAGTTCATCCTCGGCAGCCGCAAGGGCGAGAAAATCAGCGCAGTCGAGGGCATGAAGCTATCGCCGCGCATGGGCGCAATACTGGGCGAAAGCCGCGAGCGCGGATTGAGTGGCGATGAGCGGCGCACGCTCGTCAAGAAGCAGATTGCCAAGAAGTAAGCATGCCCTGTGGTCTATGCCGCCGAAGCCGACCCGCTCTGCTATCCCGGCACGACAGTTCTCCGCAACAAGCTTGATGTCCATGACCAGGGCGAACTCGATGAAGCCGAGTTGGCCTTCTTCCTGATCCGAGCCGACGAGCCGATTCCGAGCGGTGCGCTCGATTATGCCCACTATCGAGCCATTCACCATCACCTGTTCCAGGATGTCTACGATTGGGCCGGCGAGGTGAGGGCGATCCGCATCGGCAAAGGCGGCAACTGGTTCTGTTACCCCGAATATATCGATGGGGAAATGAACCGGATTTTTAACGAACTCGCAGCGGCTAACTACTTGATGGGGCTGTCAGCGCAAGACTTTGCGACGCGTGCGGCCCACGCACTCGCGGAAATCAATGCCGTGCATCCGTTTCGGGAGGGGAATGGGCGAACCCAGCTCACGTTCCTGGCGATGCTCACCGAGCATGCCGGCTTCGCGTTTAACGACGACGTGCTGGACCGTGAGCGTGTGATGGACGCCACGATTGGCAGTTTTGCCGGCGACGAACGACCGCTGGCCGATCTTATCGCCGACATCGTTGCCTGAGGAACGGCCAGATAATTGGAACGCAGAGATCTTTACCCAAGATGCGCCGTAACCGCGTTTTCTTTTGGGGGCACTGGGTCTTATTTCTAAATGCCGAGAAGGGCGCCGAGCTTTTCAGTGACCGGGCGCATGGGGTTAACGCGTCCGAGATCATAGATCATGGTCGTTTCGAGATTTCCCTTGTGGTCGACGTAGTGTGATATGGCCTCATGCGACACCCGTTGACCCGCCAGCATCAGCGAGATCGCGATGCGCTTGAGGTCGTAGAGCTGGAAGTAGTCGGGCACACCCTCAGGGCTTTGAACCTGTCCAGCCCCTTGCGGAAGTTTCCGCGGGGCAGGGTGTTGTCCGTATGTGACGGGAACAGCAGCTTGCTATCAGGCCAGCGGAGGCGTTGGGCCTGCACCATCCCCGCAACCCTGGAATGGATCGGCACCGAACGGTAGGCGTACTCATAGCGAGCGCGACAGCTTGATACCTTTGGTGTTGTGCTTGTGCCAGACGAGCTTGTTTGCGACGGACTTGAACACGCCAGGAGCCGGACGAGAGTTTTGTGTAGGTGGCCATTTTTTCGTGTGCGCTCCGTGTGGACCGAGAGATCGAAACGTGGCGAAAAGGGTCGTATTCTGGCGTAAATTCGTGTGCACTCGGCAGGTTCTAACGATGATGTTAGAGAGAAAATGCTGAAATCAAGATCATAGAGTGGCCGTGGCGCCCATGATGGACTGGACGGATAGGAATTAGAAACAAGTGGTTAGAGGGTGACATGCACGCGCCGTGCACACGAAGTTTTCTCTTTTCTTATGTTCAGTTTGTTCGAGCTCCCGGCGTCGAGTCCTTCCTCACGGCGTAGGCTTGACCCTCATGTATGCCTCCCTCGATCATCGAACCGACCAACGGCGCGGTTGGCAACTTCGGCGGTAGGTGAGGGCAGAGCCACATCAGGGACCGAAAAAAACCGCCCTGGTCGTCGGCGACAATCTATCGTATCCGTGGACCGGATGCGACTGCTCGAAGCCCAGTTCGCCTCCGTCTCGGCAGTAGACTGTTCGAGCAATTGCCGCGTCATCCGATCGTGAGTGTTGCCTCGGCCATAAAGTGTCGACCGTGAACAATCTTGATCGCTAAGCGGCAAGCTGCTTCGGCCGGTTCAGGAACGCGGCGATCAAGAGCCACA
>NZ_JBVVQO010000016.1:124249-140738 GCF_055811215.1 Mesorhizobium sp. WSM4819 | reverse complement strand
TTCAAATCCTGTCCCCGCAACCAAATCCACAAAACGGCCCGCATCACGCGGGCCGTTTTGCGTTTGCAGCCTGGCGCAGCCAGTTTGATCCTCATCGAGTTACCCGACGGTGTGGGTCTCGGCAGACGCCGTCTTCCCGTGTTAAACTGCTTGGCATGGAGATGGACACCGACAAGATCGACAATGCCGTTCTCGGGCTGCTTTGGCTAAAGCTGCATGAAGAGAGGCGCGCCTGGAAGGGATTGGATTGGGATGCTCTGGATCGCTTGCACCAGAAGGGACTGATCGCCAATCCGGCAAACAAGGGCGAAGTCGGTGGTTCTGACAGATGAGGGCCTGCGACGGTCTGAGGAATTGTTCCGCACCCTGTTCACGCGGCCGGCACCATGAGCGCTGGCTGGCGTTCCAATTCGACAGCAAGAGTCGCGCAGGCAAAACCGACAACCTGCTCGGCAGGCTTATCCCGCAACAATCAGGGTTGGGCGTTCCGCCCGATTACCGTCTGGCGGCGGTGTCCGGTGCATCGGACCTTCAGTCGAAACCTGCCGTGGTGCTGCCATAAGAGCGTCGCTCAATTCACACGGTTTTCCAACCCCACCGTCAGCGGAATCTCAAGCCCCCGCCGCAATCCCGTCGCAACCACCGACACCCTGAATTTTCCTGCGAGCGCCTTGTCGAAAATGGCGCCGACGATGATGTCGGCATCGGCGTCGACCTCCTCGCGGATGCGCGTGGCGGCTTCGTCGACCTCGAACAGCGTCATGTCAGTGCCGCCCGATATCGAGACAAGGACGCCCTTGGCGCCCATCATCGACGCTTCGTCGAGAAGCGGGTTTGCGATCGCCGCTTCGGCTGCCTTCCTGGCGCGGTCCTCGCCGGTGGCTTCGCCGGTCCCCATCATCGCGCGACCCATATCGCGCATCACCGACTTCACATCGGCAAAGTCGAGATTGATCAGGCCTTCCTTGACGATGAGATCGGTGATGCAGCCGACGCCGGCGTAGAGTACGCGGTCCGCCATGGCGAAAGCGTCCGCGAACGTCGTCTTGGCATCGGCGATCCTGAAGAGGTTCTGGTTCGGTATGACGATGACGGTATCGGCGCTTTCGCGCAGCCGCTCGATGCCCTCATTGGCGGCATGCATGCGGCGGTTTCCTTCGAAGACGAACGGCTTGGTGACGACGGCCACGGTCAGTATTCCTGCGTTGCGCGCGGCCTGCGCTATGACCGGTGCTGCACCGGTTCCAGTTCCGCCTCCCATGCCTGCGGTCACGAAACACATATGCGTTCCCGCAAGATGGTCCATGATTTCGTCGATAGATTCCACAGCCGCGGCATGGCCGACCTCGGGCAGGGATCCTGCACCAAGGCCTTCCGTGACGTGCGCTCCCAATTGGATCAGCCGCGTTGCCTTCGACATGGTGAGCGCCTGGGCATCGGTGTTGGCAACGATGAACTCGGTGCCCTGCAAGCCTTCGGCGATCATGTTGTTGATGGCGTTGCCGCCACCGCCGCCAACCCCGATGACGGATATCTTGGGCCTCATCTCCGAGATTGTCGGCCTCGTTGCAGTGTTCATTTGCCGTCTCTCCCCTTGAATGCGCAAGCGCAGCGGTCGGTGGAAGGCTTGTTCCCGGCGCGCTGCAAAGATTTTTGACAGTGCGCGAATCAGGACAGCCCAGCGTAACCAAGGGAATCAGACGGTTGAACCGGCTGCAAGTGCAGTATTCGCGCTCGCGCAGGTTATGCGCTATTGGTTCGCCCCGTCGGTGCTTCGTGTGGCGGCTGACCGAAAATCGTCCGATGACAACGTCTCCCGTAAAGCCGAGACCGATCTTCCCGTTCTACTTCACGCCGATGCCGGCAGTCAGGCCGCCATCGATTCTGTAGTCCGCGCCGGTGCAGAACCCGGCTTTCGACGAACACAGAAAGGCGATGAGTTCCGCCACTTCCGCCGGCTCGCCGATGCGCCCGATGGGGTGCGCTTCGCCGAAGCGCTTGTAGGCGGCCTCGACATCGGCGTCGGTGCCGTTTTCGCCGCGCGCCGCCTTTTCCAGGATCGGGGTGCGGATCGAGCCCGGGCTGACGGAATTGACGCGAATGCCGGAGCGCGCGTGGTCGAGCGCCAGAGCGCGCGTCAATGTGTGGATGGCGCCCTTGGTCGTGGCATAGGCGGCGACGTTCTGCTGGCAGGCGAAACCTTGCACCGAAGCCACGTTGACGATGGCGCCGCCGCCTCGCCTGATCATTTCCGGAATACCGAAATGCGCGGTCAGGTAGATCGAGCCGACATTGACGGACATCGCCCGGTTCCAGATGTCGAAATCGGTGCTAACAGCGGTGCCATACGGATGGACCGCCGCGGAATTGACGATGATATCGAGGCCGCCGAACCGTTCAACACCGGCTGCGACCGCGTCGCGGACCTGATCCGGCACGGAGACGTCGACGGCCACGACCAGCGCCTCGGCGCCGGAGCTGCCCAGTTCCGCTCTCATCGCCGTGTTGGCCGCGCGGTCGATGCCGCAGGCGATGATCGCCGCCCCGCCCGCCGCAAGACGTCTGGCGGTTGCCAGGCCGATCCCGGTCGTCCCCGTCACCAGAGCGATCTTGCCGTCGAAATCCTTCATGGCGCAAACTCCTTTAATTTGACTTCCATTGTGGCCCAACAATACGGTTCCGTTTTATCGCAAAGGAAAGCCTCGATGGAACAATGCTGGCGCTGGTATGGCCCTGACGACCCGGTGACGCTCGATCATGTCAAGCAGGCCGGAGCCACGGGCGTCGTATCCGCCCTGCATAATATCTATGACGGCCGCGCCTGGCCTTTGACGGACATTTTGGAGCGCAAGCGGGTCATCGAGGCCGAAGGGCTGACCTGGTCGGTTGTGGAGAGCATTCCCGTCCACAATTCGATCAAGATCGGCTCGGCGGAACGGCTTCGCTATGTCGGCTGGTACAAGGACACGATCCGTGCGCTCGCCAAGGCCGGCATTGCGACGATCTGCTATAACTTCATGCCGGTGGTCGACTGGACCCGCACCGACCTTGCCTATCGGCTTCCAACGACGGGCTACGCACTGCGGTTCGATGCGATCGATTTTGCCGCCTACGACCTGTTCGTCCTGAAGCGCAGGAATGCCGAATTCGGCTACAGCGCGGCACGTATCGCGGAAGCGGAATCGCGACTGAAGGAATTGAGCGAAGAGCAGATCGACAGGATCGAGCGCAATCTCATTGCCGGCCTGCCGGCAACCGAGCGCAGCTACAACCGGGATAGTTTTCGTGAGGCATTGGCGGAATATGACTCGATCGGGCCGAAGGAGCTGCGCGACAATCTGGCCTGGTTTTTGCGCGAGATCATTCCGGTGGCCGAGCATGAGGGGGTGCGCATGTGCATCCATCCCGACGACCCGCCATTCTCGCTCTATGGCCTGCCACGGATCGTTTCGACCGCCGAGGACGCGCGTTTCATCCTGAACGCCGTCGACAGCCCGGCCAACGGCCTGACATTCTGCACCGGCTCCTACGGTACGCGCGCAGACAACGACATTGTCGGCATGGTCAAGGAGTTCGCCGACCGGATCCATTTCGTCCATCTGCGCAATGTAACCATCGAGGATGACGGCTCCTTCCATGAAGCCGAGCATCTGGAGGGCGGCACCGACATGGCGCATGTCATCCTCGCTTTGATGCAGGAAGAGACGCGCCGCCGAAGGGAAGGTCGCGCTGATTGGCGGATTCCCATGCGACCCGATCATGGCCATCTGCTCGCCGACGATATCGGCAAGACCAGGATCAACCCCGGCTATTCTTTGATCGGCCGCCTGAAAGGCCTGGCCGAACTGCGTGGCATCATGCGCGCCGTGGAACGTTTTGAGCTGGCCTGAGGATCGCAACCGGAAGCCTAAGCAGTTTTCCTATGTGAAAATATCTTGCCCAGGTAAAAATACCTGCTAGTAATCCCGGATATGGCTCTCGCCCGGTTCAGGGAGGTTTTTGCAGGAATGACAAGGCTGCGCGGTCTGGCGTGGGATCATCGACGCTGCTGGGGACCGCTCGACGCCAGCATCGAGACGTATTGCGCCAACCATCCCGCTCTGAAAATCGAATGGGACCGCCGCAGCCTCTACGAATTCGGCGAGGGCGTGCTTGGTCCGGTGCTCGGCGCCTATGATCTGATCGTATTCGACCACCCCTTCATCGGCGACATTGCCGACGGCGAACTGATGGTGCCGTTCGACGGCTATCTCTCGGCGGAACAGCGCAGCTTGTTCGAGCGCGACTCGGTCGGCGGGTCCTGGCGATCCTACGCAAGGAACGGCCGTCAGTGGGCACTGCCGATCGATGCTGCCTGCCAGATCGCTTCATATCGCCCGGATCTCCTGGAGCGCTACGCAACAGTGCCCACTACCCAGGAAGAGGTGCTGGAACTGGGCCGGCGCGCCCGCAAGGACGGCAAGTGGCTTGGCCTGCCGTTCGTGTCGACCGACGCCATGTGCCTGCTCTTGACGCTCGGCCATCCGCAGGAAAACGGCGAGGAGTTCATTGCAAGGGAGAAGGTCGAGCAGGCTGTCGCGCAGTTGCGCCAGCTTGCCGAGCTGTCGCATCCGAATTCGTCGCAATGGAATCCGATCCGCTGCTATGACCACATGATCGCGCATGACGATGTGGTCTATGTGCCGTTCGCCTTCGGCTATGTGAACTATGCCTCGAAAGCCGACCGGCCGTATCTGCGTTGCGCCGACGTGCCGACCCCGCAATCCGCCGGCGCCTTGCTCGGTGGTGCCGGCATCGGGGTCAGCGCCCAGTCGAAACACAAACAGGCCGCCATCGACTACGCGCTTTTTCTGTGCTCGCCCGGCTACCAGCGCGGCGACTACGTGAAAGCAGGCGGACAGCCGGGATCGCTGGCGGCTTGGAAGGACGCCGACGTCAACGATTTTTCCGGCAATTTCTTCAGTTCGACGCTGGCGACGATCGAAGCGTCCTACCTGCGCCCGACACATCCAGGCTTCATCGCCTTTTTCCGCGAATGCGCGCCGCATGCGGCCGCTGCCATCGCCGGCGACATGCCCGCGACGGAGCTCGCGGACCGGCTGAACCGCCTTTACTGCGAGACCAGGCAAACCCAGCCGGAACGGAGCGTCGCATAATGGCCGCCGACATAGCCCAGATCGTCGATGAAGGCGAAAGCAGCCGCAACGGATATCGGGTGCCGGCAGTGGAAAAGGCCCTCGATGTCTTGGAGTTCATGGCGTCCAGCGCCGAGCCGCTGACCCAGACCGAAATCGCTGCCGGCCTGGGACGCTCCATCCACGAGATATACCGCATCCTGCTTCTGCTGGAGAAGCGCGGCTACATCTTCCGGACGCAATCCGATCGCTTCCGGCTTTCGCTAAAGCTGTTCGAGCTGGCGCATATGCATCCGCCGGTAAACCGGCTGGTCGAATGCGCGCTGCCGGTGATGCGCGAGCTCTCGGCCAATACCGATCAAAGCTGTCATCTGGTCGTTCGCGAAGGCGAGAGCGCGCTGGTGGTGCTGCAGATCGATTCGCCTTTGCCGATGCGCTACTCGGTCGCGCTCGGCTCACATTTCCCGATCCTTGAAACGAGCTCCGGCGCGGTGCTGCTCGCGCATTCGAACCGCGCCGAGCGTGACCGCATCGTCGAGCGGATCGTCGCTGCCGGCGAAGGGCAGGGCACGCGGGCCGAAATCGAAGCGCGGCTGAACGAAGTCGCAGGGCTCGGCTACGAGATGCGCGCCTCGCTGGCCGTCGAGGCCTGCACCAATGTCTCGATGCCGGTGCGCGATCACACCGGTGCGGTCATTGCCGCGCTGACCGTACCATTCCTGCCGCAGAAAGCCGCGCGCTTCGATCGCGAGACCGTCTTCGAACGGGCGAAGGCGGCCGCCGAGACGATATCGGCGGCGTTAGGCGCGGGTGAAGCCATCGCCTCCTCACGTGCGGACCCGGAACGGCGGGACTATCCGTTCAGCAACTAACAAGATGATAAATAGGGAGAAGAAAATGAACTGGTCCAAGTCAATCCTGTTTGCTTCGGCGGCCGTGCTGGCTCTTAGCGCCGCTGCCGCGCAGGCCGAAAACATGCCGAAGCGCATCGGCTACGTCACCAACTACGCCACCCATGAGTGGTATCAGAACGTCATCAAGGGCATGCAGGCCCGTGCCAAGGAACTCGGCATCGAGCTTGAGGTGCAGGACGCCAATCTCGATATCGCCAAGCAGGTTTCTGCCGCGGAAGACTTCATGGCCAAGGGCGTCGACGTGCTGATTGTCACGCCAGTCAATGAGGAGGGCGTCGTGCCGCTGCTGCGCCAGGCGAAGTCCAATGACGTCCCGGTCGTTCTGGAAGGCAATCCGGTCAAGGGCATGACGACGATGGTCGCGATCTGCGACTATGATACCGGATACACGGCCGGCGTCGAAGCAGGCAAATACGCCAAGGAAAAGCTCGGCGGCAAAGCCCAGGTGATGAATGTCGGCCTGCCGCTCCTGTCGGCGACCGTCCTGCGCTCGCAAGGCTTCATGGATGGCCTCAAGACCATCATCCCCGACGCGGTCATGGTCCACGACCTCGACGGCGGCGGCAATCCCGACCGCGCGCTCGAAGTGTCCTCGGCGGCACTGGCCAAGAATGCCGACATCAACATCATCTATGGCATCAACGATTCCTCTTCGCTGGGCGGCTTGCAGGCCTGGAAAGCGGCCGGAAAGTCGCAGGACAATTTGTTGACAGTCGGCACGGGCGGCGAAGGCCTTGCCTTCATCAATGCCATACAGAACGAACCATCCTACCGCATCGAAGCCGCGATGTTCCCGGAAAAGGAAGGCTACACCGCTATAGATGCCGCAGTGAAGCTGTTCAACGGCGAAGAGGTGCCCGAGCACATCGTCAGCCCGACCGCGCCTATGAAAGGCGACGACTGGAAGAAGTACTACGATTATGACGGCACTGTCCGGACGATCAAATGGGACGCCGTCAATGCGCTCCAGCCGCCGGAAAAGTGCATGAAAACCTCCGCCGATCTGAAGAAGTAAGAATTTCGCGTGCCCTTCCCGCACGGCGGGAAGGGCAGGGATCGGATGCCGACGGCAAACAGGTTAACCGCCCGGTTTCGGGCCTGCAGGTTTCCATATGGCGGCGGCGCCGACGCCGCCCGGAATGAATGGAAAAATGAGCGAGCTTACGCAATCTTCCGCGCCAAGGCGTTTCATCGTCGGCCAGCTATTGGGCAGCAGCCAGCTCGTGTTAGGCGTGATTCTGGCCATGCTCTGCATCGCCATCTCGATGGTGGCGCCACAGTTCTATTCCGAGGCCAATATCATCGCCATCCTGCGCCAATGCGCGCTGGTGCTGATCGTTGCCTCGGGCATGACCATGCTGATCATCACCGCCGAAGTCGATCTCTCGGTCGGGGCGTCGCTCGCCTTTGTCGGCTGTATCGGCATGGCAGTGCTGAATTCGACGCACAATCTCGCACTCGGCATGCTGGCAGCACTCGCCTTTGCAGGCGGGGTCGGCCTATTCAATGGACTGGTCGTCACCAGGCTCAAGGTGAACTCGTTGATCGCCACCATCGGCACGATGATGATGCTGCAGGGCGGCGTCTATCTGTTCACCCGCGAGGCCGTGCAGAACCACCATCGGCTTATCTCCTTCACTGATCTGGGTGCCGGCTATATCGGCGCGATCCCGTTGCCCGTCGTCATCGCGGTGGTCATCTTCGCAATCGCAGCCGTGACACTGCGCTTCACCACGCTTGGCCGTTACCTCTATGCGGTCGGCGCCAATGAGCGAGCGGTTCGACTTTCCGGAGTGCGCTCGGAACGCCTGAAACTGTTTGCCTTCGTCGTCACCGGCCTGTGCGTCGGGGTTGCCGGCATGATCCTGTCGTCGCTGATGAATGCGGGCCAGCCGACCGCCGGACGTGGCTTCGAGCTGACGGTGATCGCCGCAGTCATCCTCGGCGGCACCAGCCTGCTCGGCGGGCGCGGCTCGCTGTTCGGCACGCTGCTTGGCGTTCTGGTGCTGAAGGTCATCGACAACGGCATCATCATTCTCGGCTGGAACCAGGATCTGCAGATGGTAGTGCCCGGCGTGGTGATCATTCTGGCGAGCTATCTCGACATCATCCGGAACAGAGCCAATGTCGGTTGATTTCCTTCACCCCAGCGAAGGCGCGGCCGTCGACACAGGCGTGCCGGCGCTCGAGATGCGCGGCATCGACAAGCGCTTTCCGGGCGTGGTGGCGCTGGACAATGTCGACCTCACGCTGGAGCCCGGCAAGATCCACGCCTTGATGGGCGAGAACGGTGCCGGCAAGTCGACGCTCATCAAGATCATGGCCGGGGTCTACGGCAAGGATGCCGGCACGATCCGCATGCGCGGCCGCGAGCTCGACATCAAGTCGCCGCGCGACAGCCTGAAAGAGGGCATCAAGGTGGTATTCCAGGAGATCGCGCTGATCTCCGAGTTCACCGTCGCCGAGAATATCTTCCTCGAAGGCTATCCGACCGGCAAAGGCGGCTCGATCGACTGGCGAAAGATCCGCGCGGATTCCGCCGCGCTGTTCAACCGCATCGGTTTTAACGTCGACCCGGCGGCGCGGACGGGATCGCTGCCGGTCAGCCAGCAGCAGATGGTCGAGATCGCCCGCGCACTCGCCCACCAGGCCCGCGTCGTGGTGATGGACGAGCCGACGTCGTCGCTGACACCGAATGAGATTTCGCTGCTGTTCACCGTCATCCGTCGGCTGGCCGCACTCGGCATTGCGGTGCTCTATGTCAGCCACAAACTCGACGAGGTTTTCGAGATCGCCGACACGGTCACTGTTCTGCGCGACGGCCGGCACGTCTCGACCAGGCCAATCGGTGATCACACCAACGACACGCTGATCCAGGACATGATCGGCCGGCGCATTGAAAGCCTGTTTCCCCGCAAGCGCGGCGCGCCGGGCAGCAAGGTCGCCCTTTCCGTGCAAGGGCTCAGCACGGCGAAGAAGCTGAAGGACGTGTCCTTCGAAGCGCATGCCGGCGAAGTCCTCGGCTTCTTCGGCTTGATGGGGGCTGGGCGAACCGAACTCGCCAAGGCGATCGTCGGCTTTGATCCGGTCACCTCCGGCACGATTTCCGTCGACGGTCATCGCTTGATGCCGCATGACACGCACACCGGCGTCCGGCTCGGCATCGGCCTGCTCACCGAGGACCGCAAGAGCGAAGGGCTGATGGGCGATTTGCCGGTTTACCAGAATGCCAGCCTCGCCTCGCTCGGCGCCTTCGCCAGCATGGGCTTCATCGACAAGGCCAGGGAACGCAAGGCGGTTCAGGACTATGTCGACCGTTTCCGCATCAGGACGCCCAGCTTGTTCCAGCAGGTGAAGAACCTGTCCGGCGGCAATCAGCAGAAGGTGCTGATCTCGCGCTGGCTGATGCGGGGCCTCAAGGTGATCGTCGTCGACGAGCCGACCCGTGGTATAGATGTCGGCGCCAAGTCGGAGATCTTCGCGCTCATCGACCGGCTCGCCGGCGACGGCCTGGCGGTCGTCATGATGACGTCGGAAATGCCCGAGCTGCTGGGACTTGCCGACCGCGTCGCGGTGATGTGCGAAGGCCGGCTCACCGCGATCATGTCCCGCGACGACGCCACGCAGGAGAAAATCCTCAATGCAGCGATCGGATAAGACCATGTCGCCTCGCGGCAGCATTCCCTGTCATTCGGCCGACGCCTTCGAAGGGAGCAAGCGATGAGCCTGGCAAGCACCGATACGATGAAAGCCGGGCCGTCCATGCTGGCGCGGCTTTTGGCGCGGCAGGAGTTGGCGCTGCTCCTCTGCCTCATCCTGGTGATCGCGTTCTTTTCCTTTACCGCCGAGAATTTCTTCTCCGTGCGCAACATCACCAATGTGCTCGGCCAGGCTTCGCTGGCGCTCACCGCCGGCATCGGCTGCGCCATCGTCTTCATCTCCGGCGAGGTCGACATTTCGTTCGGGTCGCTGCTGGCGACCATCGCCCTGCCGCTGATCATCATCATGAACGACACCAACTCGCTTGCGCTCGGCATCAGCGGCGCGCTGCTGTTCGGGCTGATCATCGGTGTGGTGAATGGCTATCTCACCGCCTATGCCGGCATCAACTCGCTGATCGTGACGCTCGGCACAATGTTCATCATGCGCGGTGGCGTGTATCTTTATACCGGCCAGCGCGCGATCCCCGACGATGCCGCTCTCGACAGCTTCATCGCGCTGTCGGATGGCCGCCTGTTCAATGTCGTACCCTATTCGGCGGTGATTGCGATCGTCCTGCTCGTCGCCTTCGCCTACATGATGCAGCACCGGCCGTTTGGACGGCAGATCTATGCCGTCGGCGGCAATCCGGAAGTGGCACGCCTCGCCGGCTATGATGTGCGCCGCGTCAAGTTCATCTGCTTCGTCATCAGCGCGCTGCTGGCGACGGTTGCCGGCATCATCCTGGCGGCCCGCGTCGGCTCGGCGCAGCATACGGCGGGACTGAATTTCGAGTTCCAGGTCGTTGCCGCCACCGTGCTCGGCGGGGTGAGTCTTGCCGGCGGCATCGGCAGCCTGACCGGCATGGCGCTCGGCGTGCTGATCCTGCAGTTCCTGTCCAACGGACTGCGCGGCCTCGGCCTGCCGACCGAATGGCAGCTGGTCATCACCGGCATGATCATCATCGCCGCGGTCGCTTTCGACGAAGCGAAGCGCCGGCGCATCATTGGAGGCTGACATGGATCGTCTCAAGGGGAAAACCGCCGTCATTACGGGCGCCGCCGACGGCATCGGCCATGCGATTGCAGAGGCGATGGCAAGGGAGGGTGCGCATGTCTTCCTGAGCGACACTGCCGACGAGAGGGGTGAACATTTCGCGGCGGAACTGCGCGCGGCCGGCCACGATGCCGACTATTTGCATTGTGACGTGTCGAAGGAGGCCGACATCGCCAATGTCATCGCCACGGCCGTCGGCAAGACCGGCCATCTCGACGTCATGGTCAACAACGCCGCCATCGCCATCGGCGGCATGCCGGTCCACGAGATGACCGAAGAGCAGTGGCACCGCCTGATCGCGGTCAACCTGACCAGCGTCTTCCGCGGCTGCAAATACGCGTTGCCGCACATGATCGCGCAGAAATCGGGCTCGATCATCAACATGGCCTCCGCACAAGGGCATGTCGGGCTCGACGGCTGGACCGCCTATGCCGGCGCCAAGGGCGCGGTGATGGCGATGACACGCCAGATGGCGGTCGAGTTCGGCCCGCTCAACATCCGCGTCAACTCGATCTCGCCAGGCACCATCAACACGCCGATGAACGACAGGCTGGTCAGGAAGATCGGCGGCAATCTCGCCAAGGCCTGGGTGAAGATGCATCCGCTCGGCCGCATCGGCGAGCCTTCCGAAGTGGCCGAAGCCGCCGTCTATCTCGCTTCTGACGCTGCCGGCTTCACCACCGGTACCGACCTGCGCGTCGACGGCGGGCTCACCGCCGCGCCACGCTATGTTCCCGATCTGCTTTGAAGACACGAAACGAGAAATGATATGAACAAAGCCCTCGAAGGCGTCCGCATTCTTGATTTCAGCCATCTGCTGCAGGGGCCGTTCGCCACCCAGCTGCTCGGCGACATGGGCGCCGACGTCATCAAGATCGAGCGCGCCGGCGCCGGCGACATGTTCCGCAGCATGACCTTCTTCGCCAAATGGGTCGGCGGTTCCGAGAGCCCGAACTTCCTCGCCTGGAACCGCAACAAGCGCTCCATCGCGCTCAATTTGAAGAGCCGCAAGGTGCATGCGATCATCATGGAGATGGCGAAGACGGCCGACGTCGTGGTGCAGAATTTTCGCCCCGGCGTACTGGCCAAGCTTGGCTACGGTTACGAGGACTTCAAGGCAGTCAATCCCGGCATCATCTATTGCTCGGGCTCCGGCTATGGCGAGGAGGGTCCCTATGTCGAGCGTCCCGGCCAGGACATGCTGATCCAGGGGCTGTCGGGGCTGATTTCCAACACCGGCCGCGGCGACCAGGCTCCCGTTCCGGCGGGTGCTGGTCTCGCCGACCAGATCGGCGCGATGAACATGGTCTACGGCATATTGTCGGCGCTCTACTATCGCGAGAAAACCGGCAAGGGCCAGAAGATCGAGGTCAATCTGCTGGCTGGCCTGCTCGCGCATCTCAACCAGGAATATGTCGCCGTGCTCAATCTCGGCGAAGATTTCGTGCGCCCGAATTCCGGTATCGGCCATCCCGGCATGCAGGCGCCGTTCGGCATCTACGAAACAAAGGACGGCGGCTATTTGTCGATCGCCATGAGCCCGTTCAGGACGCTGTATGAGACATTGGAAGCGCCGCAGCTTGCCGTCTACGACGATCTGAAGACCCTGTTCGACAAGCGCGACGAGGTGTTCGAGAAGGTCAACGCCGAGACCAGGAAGTTTTCCACGCAGGATCTGCTGGGGCGGCTGCTCGCAGTCGACATCTGGTGCGCCGAGGTGAAGGACATAAGACGCGCGGCCGAGGATCCGCAGGTCAAGCACATGGGCATGATCACCAGCTATGATCATCCACGCGGCGGCAGGGTCAGGGTGGTGGCACCTGCAGTCACGATGAGCGAGACGCCGGCAACCATCGAACGGCCGGCGCCATTGGTCGGCCAGCATGGTCGCGAAATCCTGGCCGAGTTAGGCCTCTCCAAAGACGAGATCGCCGCGCTGGTGGCATCCGGCGACATGACCGTGGACGCTGCCTGACAATGCCCGCCTACCAGACACTCACGGTCGATACCTCGGGCCGCGTCGCCGTCGTCACTTTCAGGCGCGCCGACCAGCTCAATGCCATGAATCGACTGATGCAAGGCGAGATCACCGGCGCCTTCGAGGCGCTGTCCGGGGATGACGGCGTCAGTGCGATCGTGGTGACCGGCGAGGGGCGCGGCTTCATGGCCGGCGCCGACATCAAGGAATATGCCGGCCAGACGGCTGCCGAGTTCGACGCCTTCCAGGCCGCCGGCGCGCGCCTGTATGCGGCGATCGAGAACAACCGCAAGCCGGTGATCGCCGCGGTCAACGGCTTCGCGCTGGGCGGCGGCATGGAGCTGGTGCTCTGTTGCGACATCGTGGTCGCCAGCCAGTTCGCGAAATTCGGCCTGCCGGAGATCAAGCTCGGGCTGATCCCCGGCGGCGGCGGCACACAGCGCAGCGTCCAGAAACTCGGCCGCAACCGCGCCAATCTCCTGCTGATGACCGGAGCCATCGTGCCGGCTTCCGAATTGATCGAGGCCGGACTGGTCAACGAGGTCGTCGACGCCGAAAGGCTGATGCCGCGGGCGCTGGAGCTGGCCGAAATGATCGCCGCCGAACCGGCTGCTGCAATCGAAGGACTGAAAGCGCTGACGGCGCATGCGGTGTCTGGCGTCCTGGCTGACGGTCTTGCCAGGGAGCGCGACATTTTGGGCGGGCTTTATCGCAGCGAGACCGGCCAGCAGCGGGTTAAGGCGTTCGCCGAGAAAAGCGCTGCGCGGGCGAAGGCTGCGCGATGATATCCCTGGTCAAATCAAACCGGCCCCGCTTCACCGATGTCGAGGGGCTGGCCGCGATGGTCGGAGGCGGCGACGTCTTTGGCGTCGGCGGTCACCATTTCGCCCGGCTGCCGATCGCCTTGCTGCGCGCCATCGCCGGCTCGGGCGTCAAGGATTTGCGCTACGTCTGCTGGGCCGGCGGGCTGCCGCTCGAACTGCTTCTCGAAGCGGATGCAGTAGCGGAAATCGACCTCTGCTTTTCCAGCCTGGATATTTTCGGCCTTCCGCCGCGGTTCCGCGCGGCTGCCGAGACGAATGCCGTGCCGGTTCGCGATTGGACGGCGCTGGCGATGATCCAGGCGTTGCGGGCGGCGCAGCAAAACCTGCCGTCGATGCCGTTCCAGCTTCCGTTGGGCTCGGACATGCTGGCGCGCGTGCCTTGCGCGATCTCTGCGCCCGATCCCATTGCCAGGACAGAGACCGGGTTCATCCCGCCGCTGCGGCTCGATACGTTCGTCGTCCACGCCCAGCGCGCCGACGAGAGCGGCAATGTCCAGATCATCGGGCCAAGGGCGCTCGACTTCGCCATGGCCGGCGCGGCGCGGCAGGTGCTGGTCACGGTCGATGAAATCGTCCCGGTCGGCGCGCTGCGGCATGATGGGCGCCAGAGCATTCTCACCCGCAATCAGGTCTCGGCCATAGCGCTGGCGCCGGGCGGCGCCTATCCGGCCTCGTCCCTGCCGTTCTATGTGACCGATTATCAAGCGTTGTCGAGGGCGTTCGCGGCCAGGGAAACACCTTTGGCGGGCACTCTGCGCCTGCCTTCCGAAGGCGTGCCGGGGCTGGTTCAGGACGCTGCGAAAGTCCGCGCTGAAACGGCCCTCGCAATGCCCGCGCTTGTGCACGGCGAAAAGAAGGCGTCCATCGACGAGATCATCGCCGCCCGCATCGCCGCCGAACTCGACAATGAGAGCTTTGCCAGCGCCGGCGCGGTGTCGCCGCTGGCCAACGTTGCCTACCGGCTGGCAAAGGCGACGCACGCGCCGGACATGATCATCGCGACGATGAGTTGCGGCCATCTCGATATCGCGCCTAGCCCAATGATCCTGTCGCTGATCGAAAGCCTCGATTGCGAGACGGCGGTGGCGCATGCCGGTGGCGACGACACCTATTCGACCTACTATCAGGCCGGTGCGGTGACGCATGAGATCGTCGGCGCCGCGCAGGTCGATCGACGCGGCCGTGTCAACACCATTGCGCTGCGCAAGCGCGACGGCGGCCTCATCCGGCTGCCAGGGCAGGGCGGCATGGCCGACGTCGCCAACATGCATCGCGACTATTTGCTCTACGTTCCCCGCCATTCGGTGCAGTCGCTGGTAGAGGACGTCGAGATCGCTAGTTCGGCGCGCGGCTTGCTCACCCGGAATGAACGCGAGCCGATGGGCTATCGGACCGGTGAGGCGCTGGTGTTCACCGATCTTTGTGTGTTTCGACTCGACCGATCGACCCGGGAATTGATCGTCATCGAAACCATGCCTGATATCGCGCAGCAGCAGATCCGTGATGCCACCGGCTTTCCGGTGACATTCGATGCCGACTGCCGGGAGATCCCGCTCCCTTCGGATGCTACGCTCGCCATCCTGCGAAACAGGATCGATCCCCTCGGTCTGCGCCGCCTGGAATTCGTCAGTGCCAAGGAACGTGGTGGGCTGATCGCCGAGATTCTCGCGGCCGATCGCATCATGCTCGAGCGCTGCATCGCGGCGCAGACCGCAGGAGGCTGAGTAGCGCCACGCCCCGATCGTTCCCGATCGATCAATGTCGGGTGGCCCTAAGGCTGATGGCTTGACGCAACAAGCTCGGCCTTGCGCCGCGCCGTCTCCAGCCCGATGGCGATGAAGCGGCGCGCATGCCGGGCCAGCTCCATATTGTCGGTCCACAGATTGCGCCAGATGGCGGTTTTCTTCGACAGGTTCTCGTCGACGATCTCCGACGAGAAGGATTCGAAGCTGAGGTCGTCGCCATAGCCGATTGCGGTCAGCGCATCGAAGATCGCGGCAAAGTCGATGTTGCCGGTGCCGAGGAAGCCGCGATGGCTCTCGCCGATATGGACATAGCCGATCTTTTTGGCGGCGTGGCGGATGGCCAACCCGACATCGGCCTCCTCGATGTTCATATGGAACGTGTCGAGATGCAGAAAAATGTTGTCGGAACCGGTGTCCTCGATGAAGGCCAACCCTTGCGCGGCGGTGTTGAGCAGATTGCTCTCGAAGCGGTTGACGATTTCGAGGTTGAGCGTGACGCCGGCGGCCTTGGCGGTCTCCGCGACCTTGGCAAGCGTGGCGGCACTGCGGTTCCATTGATCGCGCGTCGGCGCCTCAGTCTGCAATCCATGGCTGGTGCTGAGGATGCCGGCGACCTTCCGGCCGCCGAGATCGCGGGTGAGCGCGATCGTGTCATTGAGGACTTCGACGCCGTGCGCGGCAATCGCCTTGTCGGCGCTTGAAATGTCGCCGTCGGGCGGCAGCCCGATGCTGATCGCCACGCCGAGATCGAGGTCGGCGATGCGCTTGGCCAGCCCGCCAACATCGACATTGGCAGGGTCAAGATAGGAGAATTCGATCAGGTCGAAGCCCGCCTCCCTGGTGTTGGCCAGCGTCCGTTCGAGGTCGTCTTGCGCCGAGCTCGCCGACCAGACGAAAGAGTGGATTCCAATGCGCGACATGATCGTCTCCTGCTGCTCGAGAGCATCGGACCCAAGAAGTGGGAACCGGTTTTGCGAATAATCCGATGCTCAAAACAAAAAATTGGTGGGGGCCGGGGCCCCCCCCCCCCCCCCGGGGGGGGGTTTTTTTTGGGGGGCGCGGGGGGGGGGGGTTAGTTCGTGAGGGTTTGTGGCGTGTTGAAGATGGGGGGGGGCGGGCCCCGGGGCAGCGGCCGGGG
>NZ_JBVVQO010000016.1:0-124239 GCF_055811215.1 Mesorhizobium sp. WSM4819 | reverse complement strand
ACCCAATACTCATCTCCTAACCCCCCCCCCCCCCCCCCCCCCCCCCCCCCCCCCCCCCCCCCCCCCCCCCCCGCTTCCCCCCTTTATAACAAAAAAAACAAAAAAAAAAAAAAACCCCGGGCCCCCCCCCCCCCCCCCCCCCCCACCAGCCTTGGGAGGCTTTAGCTAGCGGGCCGCGGTCCAGCCCTTATAGTCCTTCAGGTTCTCTGCCGTGATCAGCTGCGGGTCGAGCAGCACCGTGGCCTCGGCCGGCTTTTTGCCGGCGAGCACTTCAGCTGCCATCTGCAGCGATTGGCCGGCCATGACGTAAGGATCCTGCGAGGCCGAGGCCTTGATCATCGAGGTGCCGGAAGAGAGTTCCTTCTCGATGTCGGGCGCGCCGTCGACCGCAGTGAAGATGAACTCCGAGCGGTTGAGCTGCTTGGCCGCAAGCTGGGCGCCGATCGCCGTCGGGTCGTTGATGGCGAACACCGCGTCGATCTTGTCGAAGCGGGTCAGCAGCGACTGGAACACCTTCAGGCCGCCGTCGCGCGAGCCTTCGGCATTCTGGTCGTCGGAGAGGATCTTGATGTCCGGGTGTTTTGCCAGCACGTCCTTGCAGCCCTTCACCCGCTCGAGGATCGACGACGATGCCGGCCCGTTCAGGATGACATAGTCGCCCTTGCCGCCGGTGTGGTCGACCAGATACTGGCAGGCCGCTTCGCCGGCCTTGACGTTGTTGGTCATCACGGTGACGTCGGCGCCCGGCGCCGAAACGTCGAATGCGGCAACCACGATGCCGGCCGCCTGCGCCTTCTTCACCGCCGGCGCGATCGCCTTGGCATCGACGGCGTTGAGCATGATCACGTCGACGCCGGCGGCGATGAACGAGTCGACCTGCGAGACCTGCTTGTTGAGGTCGTAGTCGGCCGACACCGACGTCACCTCGACATTCGGGTTGATCTTCCTGGCGGCGTCCTCGATGCCCTTGATGGTGGCGACGAAGAACGGGTTGCCGAGCAGGCCGACCGAGATGCCGACCTTGTTCAGGTCCTTGGCCGAGGCCGGTGCGACGGCGACGGCCGCGAGGGCTACGCCGCAGAGCAGTTTAGCGATGGTCTTCATTGTTTTCCTCCTGATGCCCCGCGCCTCTCACGGTGCGTTAAATGAAACCGGGTCGTTGACGCCGGCGACGAAGGTCAATCACGTTCTTGCTCCCGCTTGGAGCCTGTAGCGGTCGAGGGCGACCGCCACGATGATGACCAATCCCTTGATGATGTACTGCCAGATGTCCGAAACACCGGCCAGGATGAGCCCGTTGGAGAGCACCGCTATGATCAGGCCACCGATCAGCGTGCCCCAGATCGAGCCGACGCCGCCGACGAAGCTGGTGCCGCCGAGGATGACCGCGGCAATGGCGTCGAGTTCGTAGGACTGTCCAAGCTGCAGCCCGTTGGCCGCGTAGAGCCGGGCCGCCGACATGGCGCCGCCAAGGCCGGCGAGAAGGCCTGAAACGCCATAGACGAAGAGCAGCACCAGGGGCACCTTTATGCCGGTGAGGCGGGCCGCCTCGGCATTGCCGCCGACGGCATAGATCCAGGTGCCGAGCACGGTGCGCTTGAGCACCAGCCAGGACAGCACCACGACCGACAGAGCGATGATGACCAGCCAGGGGATGCCGAACAGCGACCCGTTGCCGATGAAGTCGAACGGCAGGTCCGAGTTGAACACCGTGGTGTCCTGGCCGAGCAGGCGGGCGACGCCGCGCACGGCGGTCAGCGAACCAAGCGTGACGATGAAGGGCGGCAGCTTGATATAGGCGACGAGCAGCCCGTTGATGACGCCGAAGCCGAGGCCGACCAGAATGGCCGCCGGCACGCCGAGCATGCCCCACTCCGGCACCAGCGACACCATCACCGCCACCATCGCCGAGGCGGCAAGGATGGAGCCGACGGACAGGTCGATGCCGCCGGTCAGGATGACGAAGGTCATGCCGGCCGCGAGCACGATGTTGATCGACGACTGCTGGGTGACGATCAACAGGTTGGTCTCGGTGAGGAAGCGCGGGTTCATGATCTGGAAGCCGGCCGCCAAAAGGATCAGGACCGGCAGCATGCCAAGCGCGGCGAAGGCGGTGCGCAGCCGCCGGCTCCTGCCGACCGCGTGGTCACCCGCGCTCATCTCGGCTGCCTTGTCGGTCATCCCCAGGCCGCTCTTGTCGGTCATCCCTTGGCCGCTCCCGTTGCGAGTTCCATGATTGCCTCCTGACTGAGCGGCTGGCCTTCGGATGCGGTCACCTCGCCAGCGATAGTGCCGTCGCGCATCACCAGCACGCGGTCGGCGACGCCGATCACCTCCGGCAGTTCGCTGGAGATCATCAGGATGGCGATGCCCTTTTTGGCAAGATCATCGATCAGCCGGTAGATTTCCGACTTCGCCCCGACATCGACGCCGCGCGTCGGTTCGTCGAGGATGAGGACCCGCGGCTCGGTTTCGAGCAGGCGGGCGAGCAGCACCTTCTGCTGGTTGCCGCCCGACAGCGAGCCGGCATTGGCCTGCACCGACCTGCTGCGGATGGAGAGGTCGGAAACGGCCTTGGCGGCGCGCCTTTCGGCCGTGGCGAAGTCGCGCAGGCCGCCGGCCTGCGCGTCCCTGGCGAGCACGCCCATGCTGATATTGTCGGAAATCGACATGTCGAGGAACAGGCCGAGTTCCTTGCGGTCTTCGGTAAGATAGGCGATGCCGGCATCCAGCGCCTCGCGCGGCGAGCCGATGGCTATCGGATTGCCGTCGAGTTCCAGCGTGCCTGATGTGTGCCTGTCGGCGCCGAAGATCAGCCGCGCGAGTTCGGTGCGGCCGGAGCCGACCAGGCCCGCCAGCGCCAAGACTTCGCCCTTGTGCAGGTCGAAGGAGCAGCCTTTCAGGAGATTGCCGTCCGACATGTCGCGCACCGACAGTGCGATCGCGCGCTTGCTGTCCGGCGGGCGGTGATCCTTCTTGTAGAAGGCGGACAGGTCACGGCCAACCATCATCGAGACGAGGCGCGAGGCGTTCAGATCGGCGCGTTCGAGCGTGCCGACATAGCCGCTGTCGCGCAGCACGCTGACGCGGTCGGCAAGCTGGTAGACCTCCTCCATGCGGTGGCTGATGTAGATGATGGCAATGCCCTGCGACTTCAGCGTCGCAATCACCTCGAACAGCCTGTCGGTCTCGCGCGAGGTCAGCGAGGTCGTCGGCTCGTCCATGACGATGATGCGCGCGCTGGTCGACAGCGCGCGGGCGATTTCGACCATCTGGCGTTCGCCAAGCGACAGGCTGGAGACCGAGGCGCGCGCCGAGAAGGAAACGCCGAGCCGTGCGATGATCTCCTTGGCGCGGCGATTGCACTGGTCGCGGTCGACGATGCCGAACCGTCTCGGCTCGTTGCCGAGGAAGATGTTCTGCGCGACCGTCAGGTTGGGCGCCAGCGACAGCTCCTGATAGATGACGGCAATGCCGTTGGCGCGTGCCTTGATCGGGTCGCCGGTCGCGACCGGTGTGCCGTCGATCAGAATCTCGCCGCCGGCATCAGGCCGATAGGCGCCGGACAGCACCTTCATCAGCGTCGACTTGCCGGCGCCGTTTTCGCCCATCAGCGCGTGCAGTTCACCGGCGTGAACGGTCAACGATACGTCCTGCAAGGCGCGAATTGGGCCGAACGTCTTGGAGATGTGCCGCATCTCCAGCACCGGCTGGCGCACGGTTTCGATCCGGGCAGCGGCGGTCATCGCGCGCCTCCCGCTGCGGCATCAGCGACGCCTCGGTCGGCGGCGAGGCCGCGCCAGCTATCGCGATAGAAGGCAAGCCCGGTGAAGCTCGAGGCGCGTACCGGCTCCGGCGCCTCGGCGGCAAATTCGCGTCCAACACTCTCGAAGGCCAGAGCCGCCGCTCCGGTGGCGCTGCCCTCCAGCGTGGCGCCCTGCATGAAGGCCTGGCCGGGACGCAGCTGTGCCAGCAGGCTGGCGAGCAGGCCGCCACTGTTCAGCCCGCCATCGACGATCACCGTGTCGTTCGAATGGATCAGGTCGAGACACAGATCGACCATCAGCGCGACATAAAGCAGCGCCACGGCCGCGCGCTCCTCCGCGGTGGGTGCATGCCCGACCAGTTCGCCGTGATGGCCAGGCATCGGCCCGCCTGGCGCGAAGCTCGGCAGCGCCATGATGCCGGCGTCGATCACCTGCTGTAATGTGGAGCGGTCGATCGCGCCCTGCCAACCGTCGCTGATCGTTGCGAATTCACGGCCGCCCATGAAGCGGATGGTCGGTACCGGGCCGCCGTCGACATCGACATTGACCAGCATGTCACGGTCGCGATCGAGCTCGTCGAGCGGACAGTCCGGATTGAGCACGACGACCCAGGTGCCGGTCGAGACGACAGTGACCGGACCAAGCGCCTGCCGGCGATAGGCATGGAGCGCCGCATTGCTGTCATGGACACCGTTGTGAATGGCGATCGGCCGTGTCGACCCGCCAAAGCTCTGCTCGCCGATGACCGCGCCGGCACGCTCGAAGGCGGGCATCTGGCGGCGCCAACCCTCGGCGTCGACCAGCGAGGAGAAATCGCGTTTGCGCGGCGCCCAAAGATGCGAGTGGCAGCCGAGATAGGACACCTCCGAGACCGCCCGGCCGCCAAAGCGCCAGCTCCAGTACTGGGGATAACCGAGGATCGATTTGGCGGCGGCGAACACGCTTGGTTGCACCGTCTTCAGCCACAGCATCTGGCGACCATAGTTGAAGCCGAGCGGCAGGCGCGGCGAGAAGGTTTCGGCGAAATCCGGAATGCGGCGATCGATCTGCGCGGCAATCTCGGCCGGCGGCTCCTGCTCGTAGTCGAGTATCGGATGCGTCAGCGCCGCATCGTCGACCAAGGCAAAGGTGCAGCCATGGCCCGAAACCATCAAGCCCTCTATGCCATTGATATCGACCGCCTCACCGACGGCGCGCGCCGCCCAATCGTGAAGCGCTGCTTCGTCGAGCACGCTGAAGTCGCCTTCGCGCGTCCAGTTCGGCTGGGTCCGGCGCTCACCTAGGATCTGCCCGTCCTGACCGAAGACGAACAGCTTCGAGTTGGTCTTGCCGAAGTCGAGGACAGCCACGTTCACTGGACGGCTCCCGAGGCAGAGGCGATCCGCACCATGACGCCGGCGTTTTCGAGCATGCGTGCGTCGGCATCGGAAAGGCCGTCATCGGTCACCAGCGTGCCGATGCGCGACAAGGGCAGCGCGACGTTGCGCGCATGGATCGACAGTTTGCGGCTGTCGGCCAGCACCACGATCTGGTCGGCGCACAGGCTGAGCTCGGCGATGGAGCGGACCAGCAGCGGATGCGATTCCAGCACGCCCTCCGGGCCGATGCCCTGCGCACCAAGAAAGAACTTCGATGCGTAGAACGGCACCGTCTGGGTGAGCGAATGGATGATGCCAGGCTCGCGATGCAGTTCGCCGCCGGCAACGGTCAGGCTGCAATGGCCGTGGTCGCTCAAATAGGCGATGAGCGGCATCGAGTTGGTATAGAGCCGGATGTTGCGGCCAGCGAGCTTGACGCCGAGATGGAAGCAGGTCGAGCCGCCATGCACGATGACGGCGTCGCCATCGCGCACCATGGTCGCCGCGAGAGCGGCGATCTGCCGCTTGGCCTCGACCGCGAGATCGCGGTTCTCGTCGTAGGGCCGGGCATAGGCGACGCCCGCCTGCCCAGCGCCATCGAGCGCCGAGATGCCGCCATAGACCTTGCGTGCTTCGCCGGCCTCGTCGATCTTGTCGATGTCGCGCCGCACCGTCGCCGCCGACACACCGAGCCGCTCCTGCAACTCGCGCACCGAGGCGAAGGGGCGATCCCGCAACAGCTCGACGATCTGACGCTGGCGGCCGGAGTCGCTCAACGGATACCCTCCCGAAATGCCATCTTGCCACGGCAATTGGTGTAAGTTACTCAGCACGGATCAGATTGCAAGCTCGATTTGGTGGGACAAGATCACTCTTGACGTAACTTACTCGCATCTGCAATACCAGCGTCACTCGTCTGTCCCGGCTACCGGATCCAAAGCCGTGGCCTAGGCGGCCGGTTTGTGAAGGAGTTTCGATGGCAATCAATGCGGATGCGCAGGAACTGGCTGCTTTGCGGTCGCTTTCGGCCAGCATCGGGCGCGACCCGCACTTGACCCAGGCCGCGGGCGGCAACACGTCGCTGAAAGCCGGCGACACGCTCTGGATCAAGGCTTCCGGCACCTGGTTGAAGGACGCGCTCGCCGAGGACATCATGGTCCCGGTGGCGATCCCGCCGCTGCTCAGGGCTGTCGAACAGCGCGACCCGGCCGCCGATCAGCCACAGGGTTTCGCCATCGAGGCGCTCAACGCCCGCAAGCTGCGTCCTTCGATCGAGACCACGGTTCACGCGCTGATGCCGCAGCGCGTCGTTCTGCATGTCCACTGCGTCGATACCATTTCGCTTGCCGTGCAGGCCGACTGCGAGGCTCAAGTCGCCAAGCGCCTCGATGGCCTCGAATGGGCGTATGTTCCCTATCGCCGGCCCGGCCTGCCGCTTGCCCAGGGCATTGCCGAGCGCCTTCGGCCCGGTGTCGATGTGCTGATCCTTGCCAACCATGGCCTGGTCGTCGCAGCCGAGACCGTCGCCGGCGCCGAGGCGCTGCTGCGTCGCGTCACAGGGTTGCTGGCGCGACCGCCCCGCGAGGTGGCGGAGCCCAACGTTGTCACATTGACGACGCTCATCGCACGCAGCGGCTACAGGCTGCCGGCGGATGGCGAAGCGCATGCCGTCGCGATCGATCCTGAAAGCTGCCGCATGGCGTCAGGAGGCAGCCTCTATCCCGATCACGTCATCTTTCTCGGCCAGGGTTCGGTCGTGGCGAGGCCGGGTGAGGACGTGATGCGTGTCACCGAACGGTGCGGCACGGCACCGGTGGCGATCCTGTTTCCCGGGCTTGGCGTGCTGATGCGCGGCAACGCCAGTGCCGGCGCAAATGCCATGCAACGCTGCCTCGCCGACGTGACGGCGCGGGTCGACGTCGCAGCGAAGCTGAACTATCTGACATCAGCCGAGAACGACGAACTGATCAACTGGGACGCCGAGCAGTATCGCCAGAAACTCAATGCAGCCGGCGGCTGACATGGCGCGTCCGATTGGCCCGCTTTCGATCGGAATCGACATCGGCACATCAGGCGCCCGCGCCGTCGCCATGCGGCCGGACTTTTCGATTGCCGCGCGTTCCGCCGTTCCACTCGGCAGATTTGGCCAGAATGCCCGCGACCCGTCCGTATGGTGGTCAGCGGTCGGCGCGGCGCTGACGGAACTGCTTTCGGGCATCGATCGTGCGGCGGTCCGGTCGATCGCCGTCGACGGCACTTCGGGCACGCTGCTGCCGGTCGACGGCGCCGGGCGGCCGCTGGCCGAGCCGTTGATGTACAACGACAAGGTCGACGACGACGCCATTCTGGCGGTGATCGCGCGCGAGGCGCCGGCCGCGAGCGCAGCCCGTGGGCCGACGTCCGGTCTCGCCAAGGCGCTGTTGTTCCAGCGCCTGCCCGGCGTCGCGGCGGTGCTGCATCAGGCCGACTGGATCGCCGGACAGTTTTCCGGCCGCTTCGACATCAGCGACGAGAACAATGCCCTGAAGACCGGCTACGATGTCGAGGCCCGCCGCTGGCCGGATTGGATCGCGGCGACCGGCATGCGCATGGAATTCCTGCCTGGTGTCGTCAAGCCGGGCGATGTCACGGGAAAGCTCACCGCGAGCGCAGCGGACCGGTTCGGCCTGGCGCGCGACGTCGCCGTGGTCGCCGGCACGACGGATGGCTGCGCGTCGTTCCTGGCGACGGGGGCTGCGGCTGTTGGCGACGGCGTCACCGCGCTGGGATCCTCGCTGACCATCAAGATCCTTTCCGACCGGCCGATCTCGGCGCCGCAGTTCGGCATCTACAGCCATCGGTTGGGAGATGCCTATCTGGCGGGTGGTGCGTCGAATTCGGGCGGCAAGGTGCTGGCGCAGCATTTTTCTCTCGCGCGCATCATCGAATTGAGTGCGGCAATGGACCCCATGACCGAGACCGGTCTCGACTTTTATCCGCTTCCCGCGGTTGGCGAACGCTTTCCGATCGCCGATCCTGATTTGCCACCCCGCCTGACGCCGCGGCCGGCGGACGACGCCGACTATCTGAAAGCGATGTTCGAGGGCATTGCGGCGATCGAGGCGCTCGGCTATCGCCGGCTTGCCGAACTCGGCACCCCCCGATTGACGTCGGTCAGGAGCGTCGGCGGCGGTGCGGCAAATCCCACCTGGACCGCGATCCGGCAGCGCAAGCTGGGTGTCGATTTTCTGCCGGCGCTTTCGGACGAGGCGGCCGCCGGCACGGCGCGGCTGGCGCTGATGGGCGCAATCGCAGCGGGGCTGTTGTGAGCACCAAACCAGTCGAACATCTCAACGGCATCGGAGCGCTGGTCGAGCGCTATCAGGTGTTCCTGCTCGATCAGTTCGGCGTGCTGCACGACGGCACGAACCCCTATCCGGGCGCCGTGGAGGCGTTGTCGGCGCTGAAGCGCGCAGGCAGGACGATCGTGCTGGTCTCGAATTCCGGCAGGCGGGCGCGGCCCAATGAGGCCCGCCTGCTGAAGCTCGGCTTCGAACCAGGAAGCTGGGATCAATTTGTCTCTTCCGGCGAGATCGCGTGGCGGTCCTTCCACGAAATGGCGATATCCGGAAAGCTGCGCCAAAACACAAAGTGCCTGCTGATCAGCCGCGAGCGCGACCGCTCGGCGATTGAAGGCCTGCCTTTCGTGTTGACCGGGGGCGGCGACGATGCCGAGCTGGTGCTGATCGCCGCCAGTGAGGGCGACCATTACGATATCGAGCACTATCGCCGGCTTTTTGCGCCGGCAGCGATGCGGCAGGTGCCGTGCTTCTGCACCAATCCCGACAAGATCATGCTGACGGCAGTCGGGCCTCGCTTTGGCGCCGGCCAGCTTGCGGATCTCTACGAGAGCCTCGGCGGCAGCGTCACCCGCATCGGCAAGCCCTACACGCCGATCTTCGACGCCGCGCTGGCGCTGGCGGGCAACCCGGACCGCAGCAGCGTGGTCTGTGTCGGCGACAGCGTCGAACACGATGTCGCCGGTGGAATTGGTGCCGGCGTGGCGACAGCGCTGGTCTTGTCCGGAATATTGGCGGATACCCGTGACCTGGCAGAGCTTTTCGACAGTCTGGATGCCTACCCCGATTACACCACGGACAGTTTCAGATTCGCTGATTGAGATCGGCAGCTTCCGAGGGTTGAGCGCTGCCATGGTGATCGTTCCGTCGTTCGTGCTGCTTTCGGTGGCGCAGCCCTTTGGCTGCTGTTGCCAGTTCACATCTGGTTGGTCGGAGGCTATTGAACTGCATGCGTGATTTCCAACTCCCCGGACGGTCGCCGGTTCGTGCGACGGAAGCGATGGCCGCGACATCGCACCCTCTGGCGACATTGGCGGCGATCGAGATGCTGCGGTCCGGCGGCAATGCAATGGACGCAGCCGTGTGCGCGGCGGCGGTGCAGGCGGTGGTCGAGCCGCAATCGACGGGTATCGGCGGCGACTGTTTCGTCCTCTATTGTCCCAACGGTCAAGGCGAGGTTCTGGCCTTCAACGGCTCCGGCCGCGCACCGGCAGCAGCAGAGGCGCAGTGGTATCTGGACAGGGGGCACGACGAACTGCCTGAGTCCGGTCCGCACGCGGTCACCGTGCCGGGCGCCGTCGACGCCTGGTGCCGGCTGCTCGAGGATCACGGCAAAAAGGGCATCGACGCCGCGCTCGCGCCGGCCATACGCTACGCCGAACAGGGTTATGTCGTCCAAGACCGCGTGGCCTTCGACTGGGCCGAAAGTGACGCCTTGCTGGCCGCCGACGAACATGCCGCGCGGATATTTTTGCCGGATGGAAAGGCGCCGCTGGCCGGCGAGCTGCACCGGCAGCCGCAACTGGCCGAGACCCTGCGCATTGTCTCGCGCCGTGGCCGTGCCGGCTTCTATGAAGGCGAGGTCGCCGACGACATGGTTTCGCGTCTGTGCGCGCTTGGCGGGCTGCATGCGCTCGAGGATTTTTCGGCGACGAAGGGCGACTATGTCAGTCCCGTCGGCACATCCTACCGGGGCTACGACATCCATCAGATGCCGCCGAACAACCAGGGGCTGACGGCACTGATCATGCTGAATGTGCTGTCGGGCTTCTCGCTCGGTTCGCTGGAACCGAACGGCGCCGAGCGCTTTCATCTCGAGATCGAGGCGGGGCGGCTTGCCTATCAGGACCGCAGCAATTTCATCGGCGACCAGAACCAGGTCCATGTCCCCGTCGAGCAATTGTTGTCCAGTTCCCATGCCGACCAGCTTCGCGCCGAGATCGATCCGGCGCGCGCGATGACGCATCTGCCACGCCTGGAGCTTCAGCCGAGCGATACCGTCTACATCTCGGTGGTCGACCGCGACCGTAATGCGGTCAGTTTCATCAACTCGACCTTTGGCTCGTTCGGCAGTGGCGTGGTCGGGCCCAGGACCGGCGTCGTCCTGCAGAATCGCGGCAGCAGCTTCCGCCTGGCGGCGGACCACCCAAACCGCATCGCCCCGGGAAAACGCCCGATGCACACCATCATGCCGGGCATGGTGACAGCCAAGGGCAGGGCAGTCATGCCGTTTGGCGTGATGGGCGGCGGCTACCAGCCGTTCGGCCATGTCCATTTGCTCACCAACATGATCGATTTCGGCATGGACCCGCAGGAGGCGCTCGATGCGCCACGCGTGTTTTACCGACAAAACACTGTGGAGGCGGAGCGTGGCGTTCCGGCCGAGGCGATCGCCGGCCTGCGCGAGCGCGGCCACGACGTGTCCATCCCAACCGAGCCGCATGGCGGCGGCCAGCTGGTGCTGATCGACTGGGACAAAGGCACGCTTACCGGCGCGTCCGATCCACGCAAGGACGGTTGCGCGCTGGGTTACTGACGGTCCGCCGCGCCCCGCGTGCTGGTCCTGTTCAGTTTCGGCGCTGCCGCCACCAGCGCCTTGCCGATCGCCGACTGCGGAGCACCGATGACCGCACGGGCATTGCCGCTTTCGGCGACGCGGCCGGCATCGAGAATGACGACACGATGAGCGATGGCGCTGATGACGCCGAGATCATGCGAAATGAACAGGTAGGCGATCCGTTGCTCGCGTTGCAGATCGAGCAGCAATTGCAGGATCTGCCGGCGCACCGATACGTCGAGCGCGGACACCGCCTCGTCGAGGACGATCAGCGACGGGTTTGTGGCGATGGCGCGAGCGATCGCGATGCGCTGGCGCTGGCCGCCCGAGATCTCGTGGATGGCACGAGCGGCGAGATCAGAGCTTAGGCCGACGCGCTCGAGCAGAGCGGCGATGCGGCGCGGGCGTTCTGATCGGGCTGCGATGCCATGGATGCGCAAGGGATCGTCAAGCACACGCGCCACGCTGGCGCGCGGATTGAAGGCGGCGAGCGGGTCCTGGAAGACCATTTGCACGCGCGCGCGCCGGGCGCGCAACGCAGTATCGTTCAGGGACAGGAAATCGCCACCTTCGAACTCGATGCGGCCGGCGTCCGGTTCGATCAGCCGCAGCAGCAGCCGCGCGACCGTCGACTTGCCGCTGCCGGAAGGGCCGGCCAGCGCCAGCGTCTCGCCGGCCTCGATGTCGAAGGAGACATCATCGACGGCGGCTATTGTCTTGCCGCCGCGACGATATCGTTTGGTCAGGCCGGAAACAGCCAGCAATGGACTGCTCACCGCGACGCTCCTGACTGCTGCAGCAGCGGTTCGGCGTCGAGGCCGAGATGGGCGTTAAGCAGCGCTCTTGTGTAGGCGTGGCGTGGGCTGGCGACGATCTGCGCCGTCGTGCCGAGCTCGACCAGCTCGCCGTGCCGGAACACGGCGATGCGCTCGGCCAGCTCGGCGGCCAGCGCGATGTCGTGGCTGACGAACAGCAGCGTCATGCCGTCCTCGGCCACCAATTGCCGGATCAGCGCGACGATCTCGGCCTGCACGATGGTGTCGAGCGCGCTGGTCGCCTCATCGGCGATCAGCAGTTTCGGGCCGGCCGCAATCGCCGCGGCGATCGCCACGCGCTGCTTCTGGCCGCCGGAAAGCTGGTGCGGGTAGGCGCGCAAGGCGGCGTCCGGGTCGGGCAGGCGGACGCGTTCGAGCAGGGCTTTCGCCTTGGCATAGGATTGCGACCAAGTCAGGCCGAGATGCGTGTGCGCGACTTCCGCGATCTGCTCGCCAACCGTCATTACCGGATCGAGGCTGGCCGACGGGTCCTGGAAGACGAAGCCGATATCGCGGCCACCGAGGGGGGTGTGGTCGGGAAGACTGGCAGGATGGCGATCCGTCGCGCCCCCCTCTGTCCTGCCGGACATCTCCCCCACTTGGGGGGAGATTGCGCTGCCATTTCCGCTTTCGCCAATCTCCAAGGCTGCAGGGGGAGTGCCGGCGACGGAACTGCCGATCTTCCCCCTTGTGGGGGAGATGTCCGGCAGGACAGAGGGGGGCGCGAAGGAATGAGGCGATCGAAGGTTCGGTAACTTCCACTCGATCGAGCCTCCAACCTTGGAAGATCCTGGCAGCAGCCCGGCAATGGCCAGCGCCAGCGTGCTCTTGCCTGAGCCGCTCTCGCCAATGATGGCGAAGCGCTCGCCGGCGGTGACATCGAGGCTGACATGGTTCAGCGCCGCCACGTCGCTGCCGTCGCGGCGATAGGTCACTGTCAGATCGCGGATCGAAAGCAGCGCTGTCACGACAGGCTCCTTCTCACCGCCGTCGTCTCGACGACGCCTTCACCGGCGAGATAGATGCCGAGCACGGTCAGCACGAGTGCCACGCCCGGAATGATCGACAGAAAGGGCGCGGTGCGCAGCACGGCGCGACCCTCGGCGATCATGCCGCCCCAGGTCACGCGGTTTGGGTCGCCGAGGCCGAGAAACGAGAGGGCCGCTTCGGTGAGGATCGCTGCGGCGACGATCACCGACGACAGCGCCAGCACCGGCGGCAATGCGTTGGGCAGCACTTCGCGCAACGCGATCTCCAGCGGATGCATGCCGATGACGCGGGCGCCGGCGACAAAATCGCGCTCGCGGATCGACAGCACTTCGGCGCGCGCAACGCGCGCCGGCCCCGTCCAGGCGCCGAGCGCGATCGCCGCAACGACGACGCCGAGCGACGGCCCCACGACGCTGACGAAAGCCAGCGCCAGCAGGAAGCTCGGCACGGTCTGGAAGGCGTCGGTGATGCGCATCAGCACCTCGTCGACGAGGCCGCCGGCAAAGCCGGCCAGCGTGCCGACTATTGCGCCGACGGCAAGGGCTGCGGCCGCAGCCGCCAGCCCGACCGCCAGCGAGGTACGGGCGCCGTGGAGAAGCGCGGCCAGCACGTCGCGGCCGAGCCGGTCGGTGCCGAGCAGCAGCGACCAGTCCTGAAAGGGCGGCAGCAATGCCGGCCCGGCAATGGCCTGCGGATCGCCGGGAAAGAACAAAGGCGCTGTCAGCGCCATGGCGAACAACGCTACCAGGATGATCGCGCCGGCGACCGCTTCCGGCGTGCGAAGAAAGCGGCGAAGCGGGCTCACGCGCTGGCCTCGCTAGAGCCGACGCGCGGATCGAGGAAGGCGTAGGCGATGTCGACGAGAAGATTGATGACGATGACCAGAACGGCGCTGACCAGGATGATGCCGAGCAGCAGCGGCGTGTCGCGCGCTGCCACCGCTTCCTGCGCCAGCCGGCCGAGCCCGGGAACGGAAAAGACGCTTTCGATGACGACGCTGCCGCCGAGCATCTGCGCCGATTGCAGGCCGAGCATGGTGACCAGCGGCAACAGCGCGTTGCGGGCGACGTGGGCGAGCACGATGCGGCGGCGGGAGAGCCCTTTGGCCCGGGCGGCGAGGACGAAATCCTGCCGCCAGACCTCGGCCATGCCGGCGCGCATCATGCGCAGATAGAGTGCCAGATAGATGAAGCCGAGTGCCGACACCGGCAGGACGAGATGGCGCGCGATATCGGCCGCGCGGTCAAGGCCGGTCTTGCCCGACGCGATGCTCTCGATGCCGCCGATCGGGAACCAGCGCAGGTCGACGGCAAAGACGATGATCAGCACCAGCCCGAGCCAGAAGCCGGGAACGGCATAGAGCGCCAGCGAGCCGATCGACAGCAAGCGGTCGCGAAAGCCGCCGGGCTTGGCGCCGGCATAGATGCCGAGCGCCGAGCCGAGCCCGAAGGAGAGCGCGGTGGCGCTGCCCATCAACAGCAGCGTGTTGGGCAGGCGTTCGAGGATGACGTCGCGGATTGGCCGCGAAAAGGTCACCGACTGGCCGAGGTCGAGATGCAGCAGCGCCCAGAGGTAGTTGGCCAGCCGCGTCAGCGCCGTCTGGTCGAGGCCCCAGCGATGACGCAGCAATTCGATCATGCCGGCGTCACCGCCGGTCGAGGCGATATAGGCGTCGACCGCGTCGCCGGGGGCGGCTTCCAGCAAAAGGAAAGTGCCGATCACGACAATCAGCAGCACGAAGACGCTGCCGACGAGGCGACGACGAAGGAGGAGAAGCGCGCGGGTCATGACGGCGCCGGCTGCTTGGCGATGTGCCGATCGTGAGAAATGCCCCGCCCAGGCACCCCCCTCTGTCCTGCCGGACATCTCCCCCGCAAGGGGGGAGATCGGATGTCATCGGCGATTTCGCCAATCTTCAACGCAGCAGGCAAACGAGCCGACGTTGCGGCCAGCCAATCTCCCCCCTTGCGGGGGAGATGTCCGGCAGGACAGAGGGGGGTGTGAAGGAACTCGGCATTTGACCAAGTTTCCACACAGACTTCGCTGCGAATTTTCATCCGCGCGAGTGTGTCACGATTCCAAATAGGTGTCCGCCCAGTTCGATACCGCCCAGCGCGGGTTGTTGGCGACATTCCCCACCGTGTCCCTGACAACGCTGATGAAGCTCCATTCGGCGACATTGATCAGCGGCAGGTCGGCTGCGACCTTTTTCTGAAACTCCTTGTAAAGTTCCGTGCGCGCGGCGGGGTCGAGCGTCTCCGACGCCTTGGCGATGAGGGCGTCGAGTTCGTCGTTCTTGTAGCCGCCCTGGTTGGAGAACGGCACCCCGTCCGGGATGCCGCTCTGCACCAGGATGGTGGTCGAGATCGCCGGATCGCCGCGGAACACCGGCGGTCCGACCGCAAGGTCGAAGGCGTGGTCGGTGTAGACGGCCTTGATATGCGCGGCCGAGTCGTTGTTGACCAGCTGGGCGTCGATGCCGATGGCGGCGAGCGCCTGGCGCAGATAGTCGCCGAACTGCCTGGTCTCGTTGAAATAGGGCGCCGGCAGCAGCTTCAGCGAAAAGCGCTTGCCGTCGTCACCCTTGCTGTAGCCGGCTTCGTCGAGCAGGGCGTTGGCCTTGGCCACGTCGAAGGCATAAGTCGGCACATCGGCCGTATAGAACTGCGGATCGTTTTTCGGCACCGGGCCGGTGGCGGTGGCGGCATAGCCGAGGAACACCGTCTTGACGACGAAATCCTTGTCGATGGCGTGGGCGATCGCCTGGCGCACCTTCAGGTCGGCCAGCTCCTTGCGGCGATGATTGATCTCGACGACGAGCTGGTAGGTCAGCGCCTCATAACCCTTGGTGATCACCTTGAGGCCAGACACTTTGGAGATGCGGTCGAGATCGGCCAGCGGCACGGCGGAAAAGGCGGCGAGTTGGATCTCTTCGGCCTCGAGCGCACTTGCCGCCGAGGTGCGGTCGGGCAGCACCTGATAGATGATCTCGTCGAGGTAAGGCTGGTCCTTGCCCCAATAGACGCCATTCTTCTCCAGCCGGTAATATTCGCCTGGCTTGTGTTCGGCGAATTTGAACGGGCCGGTGCCGACCGGGGCGTTGTTGGCCGGGTTCTCCTCGATCTTTCCCGTCTCGTAGATGTGCTTCGGTACCACGCTGGTCAGCGCCGGCAAGGCGTTGCGGATCAGCTGGAATGGTGTCGGTTTGGCGAATTTGAAAACCGCCGTCAGTTCGTCCGGCGTGTCGACCGCCTCCAGATCCTTGAACACGGTGCGGCCGAGATTCTGCAGCGGCTTCCAGATCTGCAGCGCCGAGAACGCGACGTCGGCGGAGGTGAAGGGTTTGCCGTCATGCCATTTGACGCCCTCGCGCAATTTGAACGTTACCGACAAGCCGTCGGCGGCGCCCTCCCAGCTTGTCGCCAGGCGCGGGTCGAGCCCGTCCTTGCCGTCAAAGGACGCCTCGGCCAGTGGTTCCACGATCTTGCTCGAAATGAAGAAGACGCCGTTGGACGCGACGATCGCCGGGTTGAGGTTGCGCGGCTCGGAATCGGCGGCGACGACCAGCCGCCCGCCTTTCTTCGGCGTCTGTGCCCAGCCGATCGTCGGCAGCGCCGTCGAAGCCAGCAGCAGTGCCGAACCGGCAAGCACGCTGCGTCTGGAAATTGTGACCTCTGACATGATCGAACTCCGTCCCCTCTCAGCCACTCGGCCGGGTGGCCACTACCCTCGGACACCGGACGGCATCCTTGCAAGGGTGATTATGAGCCTTGCCGAGGGTTTCGCCAGAGACGGATTTGGCGCATCCTCACATGGCTTTGAAAATTTCGTCCGCTGGACCAGTTACAGGGAAGCGGTTCAAGCCGACCTTATCTGGTAGGACCAGACTTATCTCGGTAAGACCAGACTGAGAACTGCCGCGATCTGATCGTGCGGTCAGGGAATTCAGGGAGAGAGAGAAAGATGAACGTCGCCCCGGGTAAAAATGCCGTCAGCACCATCCCGTTCGATCATGCCAGGGTCGACCGGCTGATGGAGGAAGCCGGCATCGATGTGCTGCTCGCCACCTCCAAGCACAACACGCAATATTTGCTTGGCGGCTACAAGTTCATCTTCTTCGCCGCCATGGACGCGATCGGCCACAGCCGCTATCTGCCTGTTGTCGTCTACGAGAAGGGCGGACCGGACCACGCCGCCTATATCGGCAACCGCATGGAGGGCGCCGAGCACCAGAACAACCCGTTCTGGACGCCGACCTTGCACGCCGCCTGCTGGGGCACGCTCGACGCCGCCAATCTCGCGGTTGAGCACCTGACGAAAATCGGCAAGGGCAACGCCCGCATCGGCATCGAGCCGGCTTTCCTGCCGTCGGATGCCTACACGCTGATCCGCAAGGCGCTGCCGGATGCCAAGTTGATCGACGCGACCGACATGCTGGAGCGGATGCGGGCGATCAAGACCGATGCGGAGTTGGAGAAGCTGCGCATCGCCTCTGAACTGATCACCGATTCCATGCTGGCAACGATTGCCTGGGCGCGCGAAGGCACGACCAAGACCGAGATTATCGAGCAGCTGCGGCGCGAGGAGACCAATCGCGGCGCCCATTTCGAATATTGCCTATTGACGCTGGGCGCCAGCCACAACCGGGCCGGCTCGCCGCAGGCCTGGAAGAAGGGCGAGGTGATGTCGATCGATTCCGGCGGCAATTACCACGGCTATATCGGCGACCTCTGCCGCATGGGCATTTTGGGCGAGCCGGATGCCGAACTCGAGGATCTGTTGGCCGAAGTCGAGGCGGTGCAGCAGGCGGCCTTTTCCAAGGTCAGTGCCGGCACGCTGGGTGGTGACATGATTTCTCACGCAGAAGGCGTGCTGAAAGCGTCAAAGGTCGCGCCCTACACCGATTTCTTCGCCCACGGCATGGGGCTGATCACCCATGAGGCGCCGTTCCTGATGACCAACCATCCGGTGACCTATGAAGGCACCTATGCCGAAAAACCGCTGGAGAAAAACATGGTGCTCTCGATCGAGACGACGATGCTGCACCCGACGCGCGGCTTCATCAAGCTCGAGGACACGCTGGCGGTCACCGATAGCGGCTACGTCATGTTCGGCGATCGGGGCCGGGGCTGGAACCGGGGCGGGGTTTGACAGCACTGCAATGAAGGCGCTGCCCCCTCACCCGGATTGCCAACCGAATTGCAAAGGGCAATTCGGGACAATCCGACCTCTCCCTTCGGGGAGAGGAGATCGCCAGCGACGGCGTCTACCTCTTCTCCCCTCGGGGAGAAGGTGGCCGCGAAGCGGCCGGATGAGGGGGCAACTACAAATGCGATTAGCCCTGCCGCAAACAAGGAGGCGGGTGTGCAGAGATCACTTCTCGCCCGGTGGCAGCAGCCTGAAATCCGGCAGGTCGCGCAGCGCCAACTCCGGCCCGGCCGGCGAATAGACGACGAAAAGCTGCATCGGCGCATCGCCGGTGTTCAGTGTCGAGTGGAAGCGGCTTTCCGGCACATAGATGGTGCAGCCGGGGCCAACCTTCTCGACGACCGGATTGCCGTCCTCGTCCTCGACCATCTGCTCGCCATTGCCTGATATGACGAAGATGATCTCTTCCGCACCCGGATGATTGTGGCGCGTGTGGCCCTTGCCGGACGGAAGGTCGACGACGCCACCGGAAAAGCGCGTGGCGCCGTTCACTTCGGGAGCCACCGTCAACGACAGCTTGCCCCAGTCGAAGCCGAAGGCGCTGACATCCTTCGGGTAGACAAACACCTTGCTCTTGTCGGTCATCGTCTCATCCCTTCTTTTTCTTCGCGGTCGTCTTGGCACCGCTTTTTTTTGATTGCGCATCGGATTTTCCCAAAACCGGTTCCGAGTTTTGGGTCCGCTGCTCCAGCGAGACCGCCTTGAAATCGGCAGTCTGCCTGGCGATCGCCGCTTCCGCCGGCAGCCGCTCCATCGAGCTTGCCCCGTAAAAGCCGTGCAGGCCGTTGCAGCGTTCGAGGATGTAGCGGGCATCGTCCGGCATCGAGATCGGCCCGCCATGGCAAAGCAGGATGACATCCTTGCGCACGGCACGCGCCGCTTCAGCGATGGCGTCGATCTCGGTCACGCAGTCGTCGAGCGATTTGGCCGACGTCGCACCGATCGAGCCGCCGGTGGTCACCCCCATATGAGCGACGACGATGTCGGCGCCGGCCTTGGTCATGGCGCGCGCCTCATCGGGGTTGAACACATAGGGCGTGGTCAGCAGATCGAGTTCGTGTGCCGCGGCGATCATGTCGACCTCGAGCCCGAAGCCCATGCCGGTTTCCTCAAAACTCTGCCGCATCTGGCCGTCGAACAGGCCGATGGTCGGAAAGTTCTGCACGCCGGAAAAACCCATCGTCTTCAGCTCGGTCAGCAGCAGCGGCATGATGACGAAGGGATCGGTGCCGTTGACGCCGGCCAGCACGGGCGTCTTCTTCACCACCGGCAGCACCTCGTAGGCCATTTCCTTGACGATCTCGTTGGCGTTGCCATAGGCGAGCAGGCCGGCAGCCGAGCCGCGCCCGGCCATGCGGTAGCGGCCGGAATTGTAGATGATGATCAGGTCGATGCCGCCGGCCTCCTCGGCCTTGGCCGACAGCCCGGTGCCGGCGCCGCCGCCGACGATCGGCACGCCGCCGGCAATCATCTTGCGGAACTTTTCCAGGATCTTCTTGCGCGGTATGGCGGGCATGGCTTCGTCTCTCACTGTCTGGCGATGTCGAGAAAAGCCGCAACCGCAGCCTTGGCGAATTCGGGATCGTTGATGTGCAGCGGCAAGCGGATGACGCGACGTGTGTTATCCGGCATGATCGCGCGCTCGATGGCCTCGAAGAGTGCTGCATCGGCTTCAGGGTCGAAGAAAGCGCCGCCTTCGACGTCGAGCGCCGAGACACCCTTTTCGGGGATGAGGAACCGGACGGGTCCCTCGCAGAGGCTCAGTCTGGCGCCAATCCATTCGCCGATCCTGCGGCTTTCGTCAGGCGTCGTGCGCATCAGCGTCACGTTCGGATTGTGCTCGTAAAACAGCCGCCCGCTAAAGCGTTCCGGTATGGTCGACGGCGCCCAGAAATTCACCATGTCGAGCGCGCCGACCGAGCCGACATAGGGCAGTTTCGTGCGGGCGATCGCGCCGAAACGGTCTTCGGTTGCCGGCAGCACGCCGCCAAACAGGAGGTCGCAGACTTCTGTCGTCGTGATGTCGATGACGCCGGACAGCAAGCCGCTGTCGGCCAGCTTCTCCATGGTGCGGCCGCCGGTGCCGGTGGCGTGGAAGACCATGCAGTCATAGCTCGAACGAAGCTGCTCGGCGATCGAAGTCACGCACGGCGTGGTCACGCCGAACATGGTGAGCCCGATCGATGGTTTGCCGTCGGGCGGCGGCGCCGGTTTTGCAGCCATGCCTGCTATCGCGTGGGCGGCGTTGTGCAACACGACGCGAGACAGCCGGTTCAAGCCGGCCATGTCGGTCACCGACGGCATCATGACGATGTCGGAGACATCGACATAAGGCGCGGTGTCGCCCGAGGCGAGCGTCGAGACCATGATCTTGGGCAGGCCGAGCGGCAGCGCGCGCATGCCGGATGTGATGATCGAAGTGCCGCCACCGCCGCCGATGCCGATCATGCCTGATATATCGGTGCGCGACTGGACAAACCGGGTGAAGGCGATGGCCATTGCCGCGACCGCGGTGCCGCGGTCGTCGACGCCCAGCACGGCAGTGCTGCCACCGGGATGGTGGCCGGCGACCTCTTCGGCCGAGACATCGACCGGCACGGTCGCGTTGCGCGTTCCGACGTCGACGCGGGTGACAGCAGCACCGGTGGCGGCGACCGCATCAGCCAGAAAGGCGAGTTCCTCACCCTTGGTGTCGGCGGTGCCCACCACATAGACGCGCTTCATTGCGTTTCCCCGGTTCAAGGCGCACTCGGCGTAGTTGCCGGCCGCTCTTTTGCCCCGGCCGTTCGGCAGCGCGAAAGGCCATTGCAATTTTTTGAGACGTGCGTATCATATTGATATGAATGTCTCACGTCAACCAGTGACAGTGCCCGACGATGCCGGTTCTGCAGCGGCGCGCGGGCCGCGCGCCCGCACAAGGCGGTTGATGCTGGAGACGGCGACAAGGCTGATGCAGGCGGGCGCCACGCCCTCGGTCAGCGAGGTCGCCGAAGCGGCGGAAGTCTCCCGCGCCACCGCCTATCGGTACTTTCCAAGCCAGGCGGCGCTGGTGCATGCGGTGGTCGACGAAGGGCTGGGGCCGATCCTCACCTGGAAGTCGGCCTCGGCCGATCCCGAGCGCCGCGTCGTCGAACTGTTCGACACGGCCATGCCACGCATCGAAGCCTTCGAGGCGACGTTCAAGGCGGCGCTGAAGCTGTCGCTCGACCAGTGGGCGCGGCGGCAGGCCGGCACACTGGACGGCGAGCCGGCCTTCACGCGCGGCCATCGCATCGATCTGCTCAAGGACGCGATCGCACCGCTCAAGCACCGGCTGCCGCCACGCGAATTCAACCGCCTGGCACAGGCCCTGTCGCTGATCTTCGGCGTCGAAGTGCTGATCGTGCTGAAGGATATATGGGGACTGGACAGCCGCAAGATGATGTCGGTAGCGCAATGGGCAGCCGGCGCGCTGGTGCGGGCTGCAGTGATGGAATCTATGGCTGGAGGAAACAGACCTGCGCCGGCGACAGCTGCGGAATAGTATCGATCTGGTTCGACCAGATGGGGATGCCTACTACTGACAATAGTCGGCGTTTCGTAGCGCGAACAAGGGTCTTGCGTATCAACGAGTAGGAAAATTTAAGAAAAACAGACAGATGTTGCTGGAATCTGCTTGTCTGAGGCCCTGCCATCGTCCAAGAAAGAGCTTGACGTGCGTCCGAAATTGGTAATACCAGATCAGGACAATATAGCGGGTCGAAAGTGAGGGCTGCGATCCATTTCCGGTTGGGCGAGGAGGCTCGAAAACCGGAACGGCGCCATCACGGAAGGAACTACCAGGGCCGGCCTCGCCGCCGGCTCGGATGATACGGTAGAATGCGCACAAGGGAGGAAATCATCATGCGCAAGACAATGACCAGCATGCTTGCTGGTATCGGCTTAGTGCTCGCCTGCGGAACGTCTGTCTACGCGCAGGATAAGGAACTCACCATCTTCTGGGCTGAGTGGGATCCGGCGAACTATTTGCAGGAACTCGTCAACCTTTACGAGGCCGAGAGCGGCGTGAAGGTCACGGTCGAGACGACGCCGTGGGGGGATTTCCAGACCAAGGCGTTCACCGAATTCAACGCCAAGGGCAGCGCCTACGACATGGTCGTCGGCGATTCCCAGTGGATCGGCGCCGCCTCCGAGGCCGGTCACTATGTCGACCTCACTGACTTCTTCAACAAGCACAATCTGAAGGAAGTGATGGCGCCGGCGACGGTAAAATACTACGCCGAATATCCATCCAACTCCGGCAAATACTGGTCGATTCCGGCCGAGGGCGACGCGGTCGGTTGGTCCTATCGCAAGGACTGGTTCGAAGATCCGAAGGAGATGGAGGCCTTCAAAGCCAAGTACGGCTACGATCTCGGCGTGCCGAAGGACTGGAAGCAGCTGCGCGACATCGCCGAATTCTTCCACCGTCCCGACGAGAAGCGCTACGGCGTCGCCATCTATACCGATAACTCCTACGACGCTCTGGTGATGGGCGTCGAGAACGCCATCTTCTCCTTCGGCGGCGAGCTTGGCGACTATGCCACTTACAAGGTCGACGGGATCATCAACTCCGAGCAGAACGTCAAGGCGCTCGAGGCCTACAAGGAGCTCTATTCCTTCACCCCTCCTGGTTGGGCCAAGAGCTTCTTCATCGAGGACAACCAGGCGATCACCGAGAACCTGGCGGCGATGAGCATGAACTACTTCGCTTTCTTCCCGGCGCTCATCAACGAAGCCTCCAACCCGAATGCCAAGGCCACCGGCTTCTTCGCCAACCCTCCTGGACCGAACGGCGATCAGTTCGCCGCGCTCGGCGGCCAGGGCATCTCCGTCGTCTCCTATTCGCAGAATCAGGAAGAGGCGATGAAGTTCCTGGAATGGTTCATCAAGGACGAGACGCAGAAGAAATGGGCGGAACTCGGCGGTTACACGGCAAGTGCCAAAGTGCTCGAGTCGCCTGAATTCCAGAACGCCACGCCATACAACAAGGCCTTCTACGAAACCATGTTCAAGGTGAAGGACTTCTGGGCGACGCCGGAATATGCCGAGCTGCTCATCCAGATGAACCAACGCGTCTATCCCTACATCACCGGCAATCAGGGCACGGCCAAGGAAGTGCTCGATGCGCTCGCCGCGGATTGGAACGCGACGTTCAAGAAATACAACCGCGTGAAGTAAACGGCACTAACGCTCGGAGGGGGCGGGAGCCGCCCCTTCCGTTTTCTTTTCCGGACAAGGAAGGAACGGGCCTTGGCCACTGCAGTCATGACCACGCTGGATCCCAACTCGCGCTCCGCCGCCCGCGGCATGAGCGACCTTACGATCCGCAATCTCTTCATCATTCCGACGATCGTTTTCCTGATCGTCTTCAACATCTTTCCACTGCTCTATTCGCTTGGCTATTCGTTCACCGACTTTCGCGCGTCGAGCCCCGCGGCGGCCAATTTCGTCGGACTGCAGAATTACCGCGAGCTGCTCAACGACCCGTTCATCTGGTCGAATTTCGCCATCACCGCCAAATATGTCATCGTCTCCGTGGTCGGCCAGGTCATCGTCGGCTTCGGCGTGGCGTTGCTGCTCAACCGCGATATCCCGTTGAAGGGCCTGCTGACGACACTGCTGCTGTTGCCAATGATGCTGTCGATGGCTGTCGTCGGCCTGTTCTGGAAACTGCTCTACGATCCGTCCTTCGGCATCATCAACTATACGCTCGGCCTCGGCTCCTTCGAGTGGCTGTCCAACCCCGACATGGCGCTCTACGCGGTTGCCATCACCGACATCTGGATGTGGTCGCCCTTCGTCATGCTGCTGTCGCTTGCCGGCCTGTCTGCAGTGCCGAAGCACCTCTACGAGGCGGCCGCGATCGACCGCGCCGGGTCGTTCTATACCTTCTTTCGCATTACGCTGCCCCTGGTCGCGCCGATCCTGATGATCGCGATCATCTTTCGCACCATGGAGGCGTTCAAGACATTCGATCTCGCCTACATCCTGACCAGTCAGCCAACCACCGAGGTGATCTCGATCCGGCTCTACAAGATGGCGTTCCAGGAATGGCAGACCGGGCGCTCCTGCGCGCTCGCCTACATCGTGCTGATCATGATCCTGGCGATCACCAACATCTACGTCAAATACCTGAACAAGGTGAAGGAGCGCTAACATGGCCGCTGTCACCACCTCTGCCGAGCGTTCGCTCAACAAGCTCGCCATCGTCGGCGTGCTGATCGTCACGATCATCTTCCTGGCGCCGATCTACTGGATAGCCTCGACGGCGTTCAAGCCGCGCAACCTCGCCACCACCATCCCGCCGACGGTGGTCTTCCAGCCGGAGATATCGCCCTTCGTCAAGCTGTTCACCAAGCGCTCGCAACTGCGCACAGCGCCGACGCCGGAACAATACGCCGCCGCCCCGTGGTGGGAGCGGCTGGTGTTTGACGGCGGCGAGAAGGTGGTGCGCTCTGGCAGGGGCGAGGTGCAGTGGTCCGGCTATCCGAGCCGCTTCATGAATTCGCTGATCGTCGCCATCACCTCGACGATCCTCGCCGTCGGCATGGGCACCTTCACGGCTTACGGGTTCTCGCGCTTCAAGATAAAGGGGGAACAGGACCTGCTCTTCTTCATCCTGTCGACGCGCATGCTGCCACCGGTAGTGGTGGCGATCCCGATGTTCCTGATGTACCGGGTCGTCGGCCTCAACGACACGCATTGGGGCCTGATCATCCTCTACACCGCCTTCAACCTCAGCTTCTCGGTCTGGCTGATGAAGGGGTTCATGGACGAAATTCCGAAGGAGTACGAGGAGGCGGCGCTCGTCGACGGTTATACGCGCATGGAGGCCTTCTTCAAGATCGTGCTGCCGGAGGCGGCCACCGGCATCGCCGCCACCGCCGTATTCTGCTTCATCACCGCGTGGAACGAATATGCCTTCGCGCTGATCATGACCAACCGGCGTGCCCAGACGGCGCCGCCGTTCATTCCCAGCCAGGTCGGTTCCGGCCTGCCCGACTGGACGGTCATCGCCGCCGGCACCTTCCTGTTCCTGCTGCCGGTCGCCATCTTCACCTTCCTGTTGCGCAAGCACCTCCTGCGCGGCATGTCCTTCGGAGCGATCCGCAAATGATCCGCCATGCTACAATCCAGCGCACGGCCGAGATCGTGATGGTGCTCGGCATCATCGCGCTCTGCCAGCCGTGGAACCACTTCCTGCACCGCTACGGGCTGACGATCATCATCGTCGGGCTGCTGACGTTCATGATCACCGGCTGGGTCGGTCCAAGGCAGGAGCCGAAGGCGACCGGCGCACCGGAAAAAGAAGGTCACGCATGACCCAGATCGAGCTTCGTGGCGTCCAGAAATTCTTCGGCGCCGTCCAGGTCATCAAGGACCTCAACCTCAAGATCGACGACAACGAGTTCATCGTGCTGCTCGGCCAGTCGGGCTGCGGCAAGACGACGACGCTTCGGGCAATCGCCGGGCTGGAGACGATCGACGGCGGCGATGTCCTCATCGACGGCAAGCCGGTCCAGCATCTCAAGGCTGCCGACCGCGACATCGCCATGGTTTTCCAGTCGTTCTCGCTCTATCCGCATATGAGCGTCTACGAGAACATCGCTTTTCCGTTGCGCGCCATGCGCAAGAGCAAGGCGGAGATCGACGGCGAGGTGCGCTCGGTCGCCAAAGTGCTGCAGATCAACGATCTGCTCGGCAAGAAGCCGTCGGCGTTGTCGGGCGGCGACATGCAGCGGGTGGCAATCGGCCGGGCGCTGGTGCGGCGGCCGAAGGCGATGCTGATGGACGAGCCGATCGGCGCGCTCGACGCGAAGCTGCGCGAGGAGATGCGCGCGGAGATCAAGCGGCTGCACATCAAGCAGGGCTCGACCACCATCTACGTCACCCACGACCAGATCGAGGCGATGAGCCTTGCAGACCGCATCGTCATCATGCATGAGGGCGTTCTGCAACAGGTGGGCAGCCCATCGGAAGTGTATAAGCACCCGGCCAATCTGTTCGTCGCGCAATTCGTTGGCTCGCCGGTGATGAACGTTGCCAACGCAGCGGTGACGATGAACGGCTCGGGCGCCAGGGTCACCGTCGACGGGGCCGCCGAAGGTTTCGTTTTCCCGGCCGAACTGGTCGGCCAGCTCGACGCCGCGAACGTCGGGCAGGACCGCCTCGCGCTCGGCATCCGCCCTGAAGGCGTGATGGTCTCGCGCGACCCGGCGGACGGTTATCTGCCGGTCGAGGCGCACATCATCGAACCGCTTGGCTCCTACGACATCGTCGACCTCAAGGTCGGGGCACAGATGCTGCGCGCCCGGACCCGTTCCGGTTTCGTCGGCAAGCCGGGGGTCCAGGTCTTCGCCAGGCTCGACCCGGCGCAGGCGCATTTCTTCGACACGACAAGCGGCAATTCGCTGGGGGTGAGACTCTGATGGCCCATATCCAGCTCAAGAACATCTCGAAGGCATTCGGCAATCACACCGCATTGACCGGGCTCAATCTCGATATTGCCGATGGCGAGTTCTTCGTGCTGCTCGGCGAGACCGGCGCCGGCAAGACGACGACGCTGCGCATGGTTGCCGGCCTGGAAAAGCCAGACGAGGGGCAGATATTCATCGACGGCGCTGATGTCGCTGACTGGGGCGCGGCCGAGCGCGACGTGGCGCTGGTGCTGCAGCAATACTCGCTTTACCCGCGCTACACGGTGCGCGAGAATCTCGAATTCCCGCTGAAGCCCAAAATCCGCCGCATCGAGCCCGATGAGATCAAGACGCGCGTCGATCGCGTTGCCAAGACGTTGCGTATCGAGCATCTGCTCGACCGCAAGACGGATCGCCTCTCCGGCGGTGAGATGCAGCGCGTCTCGATTGGTCGCGCCATCGTCAGGAAGCCGCGCGTATTCCTGATGGATGAGCCGCTGTCGGCGCTCGATGCCAAGTTGCGCGAGGCGCTGCGCACCGAACTCAAGAACATCCAAATGAACCTTGGCCAGACCTTCCTGTTCGTCACGCACGATCAAATCGAGGCGATGTCGATGGGCGACAAGGTTGGCGTGCTCAACCATGGCCGCATCGTCCAGACCGGCACGCCCTATGAGATCTATAACAATCCGCGCGACACCTATGTGGCGAGCTTCGTCGGCTCGCCGCCGATGAACCTCATCGACGGCAAGCTCGTCAACGGCCGCGCGGTGATGGCACCGCTGAATTTCGAACTGCCTTTTGCAGGGGGGGCCAGGACGAGCGGCGAGACCGACGGTCGCCCGCTCGTCTTCGGTATTCGTCCCGAGGATCTATATCTCGAGAGCGGGGCGCCGGTGGAAGCGCGCGTCCACGATGTCGAGAACCATGGCGTCGAAAAGATCCTGACGCTGCGGGTCGGCGACGCCATGTTGCGGGCCACGGTGCCAGCCAGAACCGATGTCGAGATCGAGCAGCCGGTGCGCTTTGCCTGGGATCCGGACAAGGTGGTGCTGTTCGACAAGGGTACCGGGATAAGCCTTCGTCACGCAGGCTAAGCCGCGTCGCGCCAAAATGCGCGTCTGTTGGGCGGGAGGATGCCAGGCGGCTTGAAGCCTGTGGCCAGGTTTAGCCGGTCTCAGCCTGTTCCTCGGCCCGGAAATGGCTGGGAGCCGATCCGATGACGCGCTTGAACGCCCGACTGAACGACGCGTCGGATTCATAACCCAGGCGTGCGGCGACGACGGAAATCTTCAACCGGTCGCGGACCAGCCATTGCCGTGCCTGGTGCATTCTGACCTGGGTGACATATTTGGCCGGCGTTTCGCCGACGATTGTCGCGAAGCGTTCGGCGAAGCCTGATCGCGAGGCGCCCATCATCCTGGCCAGCGTTTCCACCGTCCAGTCGCGGTCCGGTTCGAGGTGGATCGCGGCCAGCACGCGGCCGATCTCGCGATCCCTCACCGCCGCAATCCATCCGGACGAGTCGCCGCAGCCGCGCTCGACCCATGAGCGGATGACGGTGGCGGCCAGCACATCGGCCAGCCGTGCCAGAATGCCGCCGGAGCCGACACGCTCCATCGTCACCTCGCGTGCCATGGCCTCCAATAAATGCGGGATGGCCGGTTCATAGGCTTCCAACTCGTGCGCGCGCATGACGTCCGGCATCATGCCGAGCAATGGGTGCAAACCGTCGAGATTGAAATACATGCTGCCGAAAAACAGCAGCGTCCCCGGCCGACAGCCTTCGTTGGACAGGCAGTAAACGCCCTTGCAGACCTCTCCGACCTCGTAACCCTGGATCGGCGAAGCCTCGGTGCCCGGCTCGCTCGCCAGGACGTGTGCGGCGCCGCGCGGCAGTAGCACCGCGTCGCCCGCCTTGAGCTCGACCCATTCGCCGGACGGCTGCAGCAACCAGCATCCTGTGCGGCCGATGAAGTGAAACCGCGCCGCCGTCTGGGCCGGAAACTGGAGGCCCCAGGGCTCCTGCATTTCACAACGGCCATATTCGACGCCGTCGAGCCGTAACCCGCGCAATATGTCTGTCAGCGGATCGCCGGTGACCGGAACTTTGGACGAATGGTCAAGCATGATGGTGTTTCTAGCATGGAAACTCCAGGCGGTCACTCCCTATGTTGCACTGCAGCCAAATGTTGCGCCGCAACCAGATCGGAGATCCCATCATGACCGAACCCGCGACAGGCGTCATGTCAGCCGTTCTCGATCCGGCGGAAACCGATGAACGAGCCGAGCCGGCGTGGGGGGCGGTCGTATCCCTCGCGCTCGGTGTGTTTGGGCTGGTGACCGCGGAATTCCTGCCTGCCAGCCTGCTGACGCCGCTGGCGCAGGATCTCGGTGTGACCGAAGGCACTGCCGGCCAGGCGGTGACGGCAACCGCCGTTGTCGGCGCGATAGCCGCTCCGACCATGGCCATCGTCACCAAACGGCTGGACCGCAGGCTCGTCATGTGGGGACTGACCGTGCTGCTGATCCTGTCGAACCTGTTGGCGGCGTTTGCGTCCTCGCTTCCCGTCCTTCTGATCGCCCGCATCATGCTCGGGATCAGCCTCGGCGGCTTCTGGTCGATGTCGGCGGCCATGGCGATGCGGCTTGTCCCGATGCGGCTGATGCCGCGCGCCATGTCGATCATCCTCACCGGCGTTTCGGTGGCGACCGTCTGTGCGGCCCCGGTCGGTGCCTATGTCGGCGACATCTGGGGATGGCGAACGGCGTTCATGATCGCGGCTGTTGTCGGCGCCCTGGCGCTGCTCGTGCAGATCGCCACCCTTCCGAAGCTGCCGCCGGCGGGCGTGGCAAGCTTTCGGACCTTGCTGGAGGTAATAAAGCGGCCGATGATCAGGGTTGCGCTTCTGGTGGTCCTGCTGGTCGCCTCGGGACATTTTGCCGGCTTCACCTATGTCCGCCCGTTTCTCGAGAAGGTGCCCGCGCTGGACATCGAGACGATCTCGCTTGTGCTGCTCGCCTACGGCATCGGTGGCTTCTTCGGCAATTTTGCCGGCGGCTTCATGGCCGAACGCAGCCTCAAGACCGCGGTGGGCCTGGCGCCGCTGCTGATTGCAGTCGCAGCACTTCTGCTGCTGACCGTCGGCGCCTCGCCCGCGGTGGCGGCGATCGCGGTGGCCGCCTGGGGTTTTGCCTTTGGCGCGGTGCCGGTCGGGCTGCAGACCTGGCTGGTGCGAGCCGCTCCCGACCAGGTTGAAAGCGCTGGCGGGCTGATGGTCGCCACGTTCCAGGTGGCGATCGCACTGGGCGCCGTTTTCGGCGGCCTGCTGGTCGACAATGCCGGCGTTGCCAGCGCGTTCGCCTATTGCGGGATCGCGACGTTGCTGGCGGCCTTGGCGGCGTTCCTGCTCGGCCCGAGGAGCGCAACCTAAGCCATCCGTAGGTGCGTCCCACCTAGGACGCCTCCAAGAACTGGCCCGAATATCGGTTATGGTTTTCGGGCCGTGACGATTGCGGTGACAAAACGGCCCAGACTGTCTTCGACGTAGGATGCAACTTCGGCCTTCGGGTCGAAGCTCCACCAAAGCAGCGAGCCTTGCCAGTGCGATGCCATCAGCAGGCCGATGTCCAACGGCGTGTCGACGACAGAGGCAAAGCAAGAGTCGAGGATGTTGCACAGGGATGCCTTCCACGACGCCCCCCGCGCGCGAAGCACCGGATCGCGCAGATCTTCGCGCAGGACGAGCAGGCCCTCGGCATAGGATTCGATGCCGCCATAGTCACGCGACAGCGCCACCAGCAACTCGATCGCGCCAGCAGGGGTTCTCGGCGTCGCGTCTGCGAGCTTTGTCGTCTTCGCGTCCAGCCTGTCCCATGCCTGCAGCAAGGTTCTTTGCCTGAGCGTGGCCTTGTTCTTGAAACGCTGCACCAGGGTCGAGCCGGAGAGCCCGCAAGTTTGGGACAGCCGTTCAAATGTGAGTGCCTCCGGGCCATGCCTGTGGATCAGCCGGTGCGCCGCTTCCAGCACGTCCTCGTCGGATTGCGTTTTTTGCCGAGGCATCTTGACATCCATTTATAACCGAATGATCATTTATATACCTTAACATTGAAGAAGGCCAGCATTGGTTGGTCAGAGCATTGGTTGGTTAGAGTCTGGGGAGGTTCAATGACGCTTCAGGGAAAAGTCGCTTTGGTCGCTGGCGCCACGCGCGGTGCGGGGAGAGGTATTGCTGTCGAACTGGGTGCCGTGGGCGCGACGGTCTACGTCACCGGGCGGACGACACGCGCGCATCAGTCCGAATACGCCCGACCGGAAACGATCGAAGAAACGGCGGAGCTTGTTTCAGCGCAAGGCGGCCATGGCATCGCTGTGCAAGTCGACCATCTGGTTGCCGAAGACGTGCGCAAGCTGGTCGACCGGATACGTGCCGAGCAGGGCCGCCTCGATGTGCTGGTCAACGACATTTGGGGCGGCGAGAAACTGTTCGAATGGAACAAGCCGGTCTGGGAACATGATCTCACCAATGGTTTGCGCATGTTGCGGCTGGGCATCGACACGCATCTGATCACCGCGCATTACGCGCTGCAGCTTCTGATCGAGCGCCCGGGCGGCCTGCTGGTCGAAGTCACCGACGGCACCGCGGAGTATAATGCCGAGCATTATCGGCTCTCACCGTTCTATGACCTCGCCAAAGTGTCGGTGACCCGTATGGCCTGGGCCTATGCCAAGGACCTCGCCGCGCACGGCGCCACCTCGATTTCGCTGACACCCGGCTGGCTGCGTTCGGAAATGATGTTGGAAGCTTTCGGGGTGACCGAGGACAACTGGCGTGATGCGACAGCAAAAGTGCCGCATTTCGTCATTTCCGAGACCCCGCGCTTTATCGGGCGCGCAGTGGCGGCGCTTGCGGCGGACCCGGACCGTTCGCGCTGGAACGGACAGTCGCTGTCGAGTGGCGGGCTGGCGCAGGTCTACGGCTTTACCGATCTCGACGGCTCGCGGCCTGACGCGTGGCGCTACGTTCCCGAGGTTCAGGACGCCGGCAAACCAGCGGATGCGACTGGCTATCGCTAGAAGCCATCGACGTCAGTGTGCTGGGCTGTTCGGGCAACAATAAAAAAGTAGACTGTGCCATGCAATCAGCCCGCGACCGCCTCGAAGCCGTCCTTTCGCGTCTCACCGTCCGCGCCGACAATGAAAGCGTATTCGTAAAACTCTATCCGGAAGCCGCACGAGCAGCAGCCGACGCCGCCGATGCCAGGCGCAGAGCCGGCGTGACGCTCGGGCCGCTCGACGGAACAATTCTGTCGATCAAGGACCTGTTCGATGTCGCCGGCGAGCCGACCACGGCCGGTTCGTTGTTGCTCAGCACCGCAGCGCCGGCGCTGCGGGATGCCGTCATCGTGCGGCGGCTGCGGCAAGCGGGCGCGGTGATCTTCGGCAAGACCAACATGACCGAATTCGCCTTCACCGCGATCGGCGTCAACCCGCATTACGGCACGCCCGGCAATGCGACCGACACCGGCCGGATCGCGGGCGGCTCTTCCTCCGGCGCCGGTGTTTCCGTTGCCGAAGGCACAAGCGAGATATCGATCGGCTCCGACACCGGCGGCTCGGTGCGTATTCCGGCGGCGCTGAACGGTGTCGTCGGCTTCAAGCCGACGGCGCGGCGCGTGTCCCGCGATGGCGTTTTCCCGCTGTCCGACACGCTCGACTCTATCGGCCCGCTTGCGCGCACCGTCGCCGAATGTGCGGCAGCCGACGCGGTAATGGCGGGCGAAGAGTTCGCGACTCTTGTTCCGCTTCCGCTTGCCGGGCTGCGCATCGGCTTTCCCTACGGCGTGCTCTTCGAAGATACCGAAGAAGATATCGCGGCGGCGTTCGAGCGATGTGCTCGCAAGCTGGAACTCGCCGGTGCACGCCTCGCCGATCTGTCCATCGATGACCTCCTTGCCGATTTGCGCGCTGTAACCAGGCGGGCCTCGATCGCGGCAATGGAGGGCGCCGCGGTCCATGCAGATTGGCTGGCGACAGGTCCGACGACGCCGGTCGATCCGCGGGTGAGCGAGCCGTTGTCGCGCGCCGCCGCCGTTCCGGCCACGGCCTATATAAGGGCAATCCGCCGCCGCACGGCGCTTGTCGCCGCCATGGACCAGCGGCTGGCGTCTGTCGATGTGTTGGCCCTGCCGACCACGCCGGTCACCGCGCCGACCATCGTGTCGATGACCAGCGACGAAGCTCTGTGTGAGCGCACGGAAGGCCTTCTGCTACGCAACACGCAGGTCGCCAACCAGTTCGACCTCTGCGCGATCTCGCTGCCGATGCCGGGAATGGCGCGCCCGGCCGGGCTGATGCTGGTGGCGCGCCACGGCGACGACCACCGTCTGCTGCGCATCGCGGCGGAAGTCGAGGCACTGCTTGGCCGTTGAAGATGTGAACCTCAATGCGACGAACAGTGGCCCCTTTCGCTGTCCCTGGACGCGCGTTCGATACCGGTCGCGACCAGCCATGGCAGAGTGTATTGCTTGCCGTTGAGGGTCTGGGTTCGGTTCTCGATGGAGCCAACAACGACGACCTTGCCGGCGTAGAGCTTGTCCGAAAGATCAGGTGCCTTGTCCTGCGGCGGCAGTTCCTCGATGTCGATCGACACGCCCTGGATGATCTTGCCCGTGGCAAGGTCGAGCGCGCTGTTCGACGGACAGGGCGCCATCACGCACCGCAGGCCGTTGTCGCAATAGACGTAATTGCTGTCGGCTGCGGCGACCGAGGGCAGGACGCAGATCGAAACGAGCAGCGGGGTGCGGCGAAAAACGAGCATGGGGTGCAGCGTCGTGCAGAAATTGGGCGATACGGCGGTAGCGTTACGCGTCGGCCGGGAACCGCCGCCGGTAATGCTCGACGACTTCGGGATTGCGCAGATTGATCGGCAATTTGTTGGCCAGCACCAGCAAGGTTTCATCAGCCGAACCGACGCCCATGCGCATCATCGACTGCTCGGTAATGCCGGCCATGTGCGGCGTGACAATGACATTGTCGAAGCCGAAATAGGGGTGATCTGAAGGCAGCGGCTGCGTCGCAAAGACATCGAGCGCGGCACCGCCGATACGGTCCTTCTGCAGGGCTTCGATCAGCGCCTCGTCGTCGATCACCGGCCCGCGCGAAATATTGATCAGCAGCGCGTGCGGCTTCATTCGACCGATGCGCTCGCGGTTGATCAGGCCGCGCGTCTCCGCTGTCAGCGGGCAGCACAGAACGATGATGTCGCTCTGTTCGACCAGCGCATCGATCGACAGGAACCCGACCCTGTCCGGCGCCGGCCTCATGCTGCGCGTCGTCGCTACCACGTTCAGCTCGAAACCATGCGCCGCGATATGGCCGACTGCCTGTCCGATGGCGCCGAGGCCGACAATGCCGATCGTCTTGCCGGCGAGCTCGCTGGCGAGAATGGTGTGGTCGCGGCCGGCCAGCCAGCCCTTCGCCCGCAAGTCGCGGTCGACCACGCGGAACCGCCGCAGCAGTGCCAGCGCCGCGAACATCACGTATTCGGCGACCGAGCGCGCATTGACCGCCGGCACGTTTGCCACCAGCACGCCAGCCGCCGTGGCGGCTTCCATGGGAACCATGTCGAGCCCGGCGCCGTGGCGGATTGCCGCCCGGAGCTTCGTCGCCCCTTCGAAAAGCGCTGCCGGCAGCGGCGCGCGAACGATGATGATATCGGCGTCCCTCGCCTCAGTCGCTAGCGTGTCGGCATCGAGGGCGGAGGCGACAACGAGTTCGCCGGCGCCAGAAAGCATGGCGGAGGCGCGCGGGTGCAGCGTGTGTGTCGTCAGGATTTTAGGCATATCAGACCGCCTCGAGCGCTGGACCGTGAGGTTCTGCCCCACCGCCCTCGATCAGGCCTTTCCAGTAGCTTTCCGCGCCTTGCAGATGGGCGCTCATCAGCGCCTGGGCGAGGTTGCCGTCGCGGCGCAGCAGCGCCTCGTAGATCTGGATGTGCTCGGCATGCGAACGCACGTTGCGTTCGGGATCGTTGAAGTAGATCGGCAGGCGTTGCTCGCCCATCAAGTAATAGAGGCTGCATATATTGTGAAAAACGCTGTTCTTGGTTGCCCGCACGATCTCGAGGTGGAATTCGCGGTCCTCCTTGGCGAGACCCTCGCCCGCCGCAATGCGGTCTTCCGAAGCCTTCAGGATTTCGCGCAGCCGCTCGAAATTTTCCTCGGTGGCGCGCGAGCAGGCAAGCTCGGCAGCCTTGATCTCGTGGATCTTGCGCAACTCGACGGTCTCGTAGATCTGGATCGGATCGAGCGGCAGGCCGGCCTTGGCAAAAAGCGCCATCGCTTCGACACTGGCCTGCTTGGTGTCGATGTAGATGCCGGACTTGGCTCGGCGCTCGACGATGCGCATGGCTTCAAGGATGGCCAGCGCCTCCCGGATCTGGCCGCGGCTGACGGCGAAATGCTCCGCCAGTTCTCGCTCCGACGGCGTTCGGCCGGTCGCCTTGTCGGAGTGCGAGAACAGATAGGCGGCGAGTTCCGCGAGAAGGTTCTTTTCTTTCATGATCAGCCGCGTAGCGCGTGCGCCTCCAGGAAACGTTCCGAAAGGGTGAATCCCAGTCCAGGCTTCTCGGGGATCGCTATCATGCCGTCCTTTGCTTCGACAGTCTCCTCGATCAGATCGTGGATCATCGGATTGGCGCCGAGCGAATATTCGACGGTAAAGCTGGCCGGCGAAGCAGCGCAGACATGCAGCCCGGCAAAGAAGCAAGGCGCGCCGGCCCACAGATGCGGCGCGAAGCGCAGATTGAAGGCGCTGGCGATGGTGCCGATCTTCATTGCCTCGCTGATGCCGCCGCAGAAGGCCGGGTCAGGCTGGAAGATGTCGGCAGCCTTGAGCGTGGCGAGGTCGCGGAACGCATAGCGCGTCGCTTCGCTTTCGCCGGTGGCGATTGGGATGAAGCCGGACGCCCGCACTTCGGCCATCCCAGGCTTGTCGTCGGCGATGACCGGCTCCTCGAACCAGGCCAGATCGAGATCGCCGGCGAGATGGATGAAGCGTTTGGCTTCCGCCACCGTATAGGTGCCGTGCGCATCGACCATCAGGTCGACGTCGGGGCCGAGCGCCTGTCTTGCGGCGCGGACGCGGGCGGCGGAATTGTGCGGAGCGCCGTCCATCGCGCCGATCCGCATCTTCAGCGCCTTGAAGCCGCCCTTGGCGATATAGGATTTCAACTGCTCGCCGATTGCCTCGGTGGAGGCCCAGCCGCCGGAAGCATAGGCCGGCATGCGGTCAAGCTTGCGGCCGCCGAGCAGCCGCCAGACCGGAAGCCCCAACGACTTGCCCAGAATATCCCACAATGCGATATCGACGGCGCTGATCGCGGCGATGCTGATGCCGCGCCGCGCCAATTGCGGCATGGCGTGGCCGTTTTGCGCGGCGCTGTCGTGGCGCACGCCATTGTAGAGCATCTCCCAGATCACCCCGATGTCGGCCGGATCGCAGCCGATCAGCTGCGGGCCGACCTCGTGGTTCAGCATGTGGACGAGAGCGCCATAGCTGCCCGTGCTGCCGGCGGCATTCTTGCCTTCGCCCCAGCCGACCAGCCCATCGGCGGTCTCGATACGCAGGATTGCGGCGTCGAACGTCGTCACCTGACCGAAGTCGCTGCGGTGCTGCCGCGCGGCTTCGATCGGTATGCGGACCCACCAGGCTTGGACCGTCTTGATGCGCATGTTCATCCTCTGCCTTGCCGCCGTTAGGGGCCGCCGCCGTTAGGGGCCGCCGTCGGAAAGGCTCGTTTCCAGAGATCGATTACTTGATCAGCGGCAGCAGCGTTTCGGCGGTGATGCGCATCTGGTCGGTGTAGAATTTTTCCGTGAGCACGCTGGAACCGTGGTCCTGGATGAATTTGAGCTGCTCCGGCGAGATGTCGACCGGGTTGCGTTCGACCATGTCGGGATAGGGAGCAGCCGGCGTGCGGTCGACAGGGGCGACGAACTCGTTGGTCAACGCGCCGTCGTAACCGACTTCATTCAGGGTGCCGACGATCTTCGGCCAGTCGATCTGTCCGAGACCGGCGGCGAAGCGGTTGTTGTCAGCGACGTGGAAATCGAACAGGCGGTTTCCGACCTGCCGGATGGCATCGTAGACGTTGAACTCCTCCATATGGAGGTGATAGGCGTCAAGGCAGACACCGCATTCGGGGCTGACCGCATCGGCCAGCGCCAGCGCCTGGGCGCCGCGGTTGAACAGGTAGGTCTCGAAGCGGTTGAGCGGCTCGACCGCGATCTTGACGCCCACTTTCTTGGCATGGGTAAAGCATTCCCTGGTGGCGTCGACCACCCATTCCCATTCTTCTTCCTCGGTGCCGTCCGGCACCACCTTGCCGACCGTGGCGGGAACGAGCGTGATGATCTCGCCGTCGAGTTCGCTGATCATCGTCAGCACGTCCTTGACATACTGCACCGAGCGCTCGCGCTGGCCCTGGTCCCTGGCGGCGAGATTGCGCTCGCCCAGCATCAGCGTCACCGCCCCCCAGCAGCGAATGCCGTGCTCCTTCAGGAGGGCACGTGTCTCATTGATCTTGTACTGCGCGGGCTCGCCGGAAATCTCGATCGACTCATAGCCGAATTTCTTGATGCGCTTGAGCGTCGTCTCCAGCGGTTCCGCCCGCATCCAGTTGTGCGTCGAAAGATGCATGGCCTGTCCTTCCCAGAATTCGCCTGTAACAATTCGCCTGCGACGCACCCCAGATTGCGTTGCATGGTTCCTCCCCAAGGCGCTCCAGCATTCGTCGTAACTGGTTCGACCAATTGGGCGTGAAAAGAGGTCTACAGCAATTTCATCTGGACGGCAAGAAATCCTGCAAGGCAGCCCCGGCCCATGATTATTTATTTGATTAGACTGGCATATTTGCCCGTTTCCCGGCAATTTGCGCAGCGCTGCTTGTGCGCGGCAGCGCTTGACCAAATGAGCATATTTGGTAATACCAGAATGGCGGCGCGCACTAGCGCCTGTCGAGAAAAGACCAAACAGGCTGGCCCTGCTTTCAATCGGCGCTATGCTTGGTCGTGGATAATGAGGGAGGATGCCGATGCCGTCGACAATGAAAGGTCCTGGGCTGTTTCTGGCGCAGTTCGCGGGCGATGCCGCACCGTTCAATTCGCTGCCGTCGATCACCAGATGGGCGGCCGGGCTGGGCTACAAGGGCGTGCAGATCCCGACCTGGGACAGCCGGCTGTTCGACCTCGAGAAAGCGGCATCTTCCCAGGCCTATTGCGACGAGGTGAAGGGCATCTGCAGCGATGCCGGCGTCGAGATCACCGAGCTGTCGACGCATTTGCAGGGGCAGTTGGTGGCGGTGCATCCGGCCTATGACGCGCAGTTCGACGGCTTCGCACCGCCTGCGGTGCACAACAATCCGAAGGCCAGGCAGCAATGGGCGGTCGAACAGATGAAGTTCGGCGCCAAGGCTTCGAAGAACCTCGGGCTCAAGGCGTCGGTGTCGTTTTGTGGAGCGTTGGCTTTTCCCTACCTTTATCCGTGGCCGCAACGGCCGGCGGGATTGATCGAGGAAGCGTTTTCCGAACTGGGAAAGCGCTGGAAGCCGATCCTCGACGTCTATGAGGACAATGGCGTCGATGTTGGCTACGAGATCCATCCGGGCGAGGACGTCTTCGACGGTGCGACATTCGAGATGTTCCTTGACGCGGTCGGCGGCCACAAGCGCTGCAATATCAATTACGACCCGTCGCATTTCCTGCTGCAGCAGCTCGACTATCTCGAATTCATCGACATCTATCACGAGCGGATCAAGGCCTTCCACGCCAAGGATGCCGAGTTCAATCCGACCGGCCGGCAAGGCGTCTATTCCGGTTATCAGAGCTGGACGAACCGGGCCGGGCGTTTCCGCTCGCTCGGCGATGGCCAGGTGGACTTTGGCGGCATCTTCTCCAAGCTCGCGCAGTATGACTACGATTCATGGGCGGTTCTGGAATGGGAGTGCTGCCTGAAGCACCCCGAGGATGGCGCGGCCGAAGGCGCGCCCTTCATCCAGCATCACATCATCAGGGTGACGGAAAAGGCATTCGACGACTTCGCCGGCGGCGCGACCGATAAAAAGGTGCTGCGCGCCATGATGGGAATCTAGCACTTTTTCCCCTCCCCCTTGAGGGGAGGGTGGCCCGAAGGGCCGGGTGGGGTCGGCTCATGCCGCGCTCCACGCCCGGCGACCCCACCCCGACGCTACGCGTCGACCCTCCCCTCAAGGGGGAGGGCAAGCAACAACGAGGGAGAAAAATCATGGTCGGCGCATCGAAGTCGGAAACGGGAGGCGGCCCGATCCGCTACGGCATGGTCGGCGGCGGGCAAGGCGCCTTCATCGGCGCCGTGCACCGGATCGCGGCGCGCATGGACAATGAGTTCGCGCTGGTCGCCGGTGCCCTGTCATCCGACCCGGCGCGTGCCAAGGCGTCGGCCGAGGAGCTTGGGCTCGATCCGGCGCGCAGCTACGGCTCGTTCGCCGAGATGGCCAAGGCCGAGGCCAAGCGGCCGGACGGCATCGAGGCGGTGGCCATCGTCACGCCCAACAATGTGCATGTGCCGGCGGCGAAGGCGTTTCTCGAAGCCGGCATCCACGTCATTTGCGACAAGCCGCTGGCGACGACGTTGGCGGAAGCGAAGAAGCTGGCGGCACTGGTCGAAAAGACCGGCAAGGTCTTTGTCCTCACCCACAACTACACCGCCTATCCGATGGTGCGGCAGGCGCGCGAGATGGTGGCCAAGGGGCAGCTCGGTGACATTCGCATCGTGCAGTCGGAATATCCGCAGGATTGGCTGACCGAGGACCTTGCCGCCACCGGCCAGAAGCAGGCAGCGTGGCGCTCGGATCCCAAACAGGCCGGCGCCGGCGGGGCGCTGGGCGACATCGGCACGCATGCCTACAATCTCGCACGCTTCGTCTGCGGGCTTGAGCTCGATGCGCTTTCCGCCGATCTCGACGCCTTCGTGCCGGGGCGGCAACTCGACGACAATGTCAATGTGATGCTGCGCTTCAAGCCGGTCGGCAAGTCGCACCCAGCCAAGGGCATGTTGTGGGCGAGCCAGGTGGCGCCCGGCCACGAGAACGGGCTGAAGCTGCGCATCTACGGCTCGAAAGGGGGGCTTGAATGGGTGCAGGCCGACCCGAACTACCTCTGGTACACGCCGTTCGGCCAGCCGAAGCAGTTGATCACTCGAAATGGCGCCGGCGCGCTGCCCGTCGCCGGGCGTGTCAGCCGCGTTCCGTCAGGCCATCCGGAAGGCTATCTCGAAGGCTTCGCCAACATCTACCAGGAGGCGGCCCGCGCCATCCGCGCGGCGCGCCGGAAGGGTGGCAAGCCGGCTAAGGATGTCATCTTCCCGACCATCCAGGACGGTGTCGAAGGCATGGCATTCATCGAGGCCTGCGTGAAATCGTCGAAGAAGAACGCAGCCTGGACGAAGCTCTAGAAAATAACCGGAAATCATGAGGAAGGGGCGTCGATGAAAATCGGCATGTGCATGTTTTTGTGGACGACGGCCGTGTCGAAGAAACACGAGCCGCTGCTCAGGGATATCAAGGCGACCGGCTTCGACGGCGTCGAGATACCGATCTTTGCCGGGACGCCGGACGACTACAAAAAGCTCGGTGCGCTGCTCGACCGCATCGGGCTGGAGCGCACCGCCGTTTCGGCGATGGGCGATCCGGCGATGAATTTGATCTCGGCCGATGCCTCAACGCGCAAAGCCGGCATCGACTATATGAAATGGGCGATCGACTGCACACAAGCGCTTGGCGCCAAGACGCTGAGCGGCCCGCTGCATTCGACGCTCGGCGCCTTCTCCGGTAGTGGGCCGACGGCGGCGGAGAAAAAGCGCTCCGTCGCCTCGCAACGCGCCATCGGCGACCATGCCGGCAAGAAAAACGTCACCATCGGGCTGGAGGCGCTCAACCGCTTCGAATGCTATCTGCTCAACACAATGGACGATCTGTCGGAGCATGTCGACGCAATCGATCGGCCGCACATCAAGGCGATGTACGACACTTTCCACGCCAATATCGAAGAGACCGACGCGATCGGCGCCTATACGTGCAACCGCAAAAATGTCGTCCATATCCATATTTCGGAGAATGATCGCGGCGTGCCGGGGCGCGGCCATATTCCGTGGCAAGAGACGTTTTCGGCCATCCGCAAGAGCGGCTATGACGACTGGCTGACGATCGAGGCCTTCGGCCGCTCGCTGAAAGATTTGGCGGCGGCTACCAAGGTGTGGCGCGATTTTTCGGAAAGCCCGGAAGCCGTCTACCGCGACGGCTACAAGCACATCAAGAGCGGCTGGAAAAAGGCTGGTGCCTGGACGCAGCCTTCCTCTCAGGCGATCTGAGCTGCCGGCGGGCGGGCGGAAACGCGCCGCTCATCATTGCTGTTTGCGACGGTCCCCATCAGCTTGCGGCGGAGATAGCTGGAGATGCTGTCGAAGATAAAAACGACAAGCAGGATCAGCAGAACCATGTAGAAAACATTGGCCCAGTTGGTGTTGGTGCGCATGGCCTCCCACAATTTCAGGCCGATGCCGCCGGCGCCGACAGCGCCTATGATCGTCGCTGACCGGGTGTTGGATTCCCAGAAATAAAGGGATTGGCTGAGGAATACCGGCAGAACCTGGGGCAGCACGCCGTAGCGCTGCACCATTGCCGGGGTGGCGCCAACCGAGCGGATGCCCTCGCGCTGCTTGTCGTCGATGTTTTCCAGCGCCTCGGAATAAAGTTTGCCCAGGGTTCCGGTGTCGGTGAAGAAGATAGCCGACATGCCGGCCAGCGGCCCAGGACCAAAGCCGCGCGTAAAAAACAGCGCCCAGATCAGCATGTCGACCGAGCGCAGGAAATCGAAGAAGCGCTTTGTCACCTGGTTGGCTATGCGGCTCGGCGTGACGTTGCGCGCAGCCAGGAAGGCGAGCGGAAAGGCGACGATCGAGGCCAGCACGGTGCCGACAAAAGCCATGACGATGGTCTGCAAGAGTTTCAGCCAGACGTCGCCGTGCTGCCACTCGGCATTGTTCAAAATGTTGTCCCAGGCGAGCGCCGCGTTTGACCGCGACGGGTCGATGCGTGCCCCGGAAACGATCAGTGAAGCGACCTCGCCGAACGGCTTTCCCCAGAATGGCGAGTTCGTATCGAACACGAAATTGGCCCAGCCGAAGAAACGTCGCCAGGCGACCACCTCGTCGTTCTGCACCTCAGCGCGGCCGAGAAATCCCAACGAGACATAGGCTGTCGAGCCTGGCCTGCGTTGCTCGATCCAGTTAGGCAGCGGTGTGCGCGGTGTCACAGAGCTGCCCTTGGCGATGTCAAAGACGACGGTTTCGGCGCCGCGCGTCACGGTGACCAGGTTTGGCGTGACGGCGATCTGGCCATTGCCAAGAGTGACGGTCGCCGCCACGACGGCGTTTTCGCGCACCGTTTCAGGCACCGCAGGAGCGGATTGGCCCGACGGGGCGGCCGGGTTCTCGGCAGTTGGCGCGCCAGGCGCCATGAACGAATCCTGCGACGACTTGTTGGTCGCGATCGCCGGTGCCGGCGCTGTCTCGACCTGCCGCTCGATGACGGCCATCTGCTTGGCCACCCAGTCGGGATCTGGATTGGATCCCAGCTTGGAGAAGCGGGAGTAGTCGATTGTCAGATGATTGTCCTTGAATTCGATGTCGGGCCGGATTTCGTAAGACACCCAGTCGGCGAGATAAGCGCCGGCAAGGTTCCAGTTCGCCTTTTCCAGAACGGCGGCGACCGAGAAGAACCACGCGCAGTAGAAGGTGTAGAGAATGCAAAGAAGCATGCCGATCGGGGTGGCGTAGCGCTTCCACAGCGAGCGCCGGAAAGCATCCGGGTGGCGAGCGGCGACGTCGTTGATGGCATCGGCATTCATTGCACTACTCTCCGCGCCCGTATGCGAACGCCTGCCGGCCGACAAGACGATGTCTTAGCCATGCCGAAAGCTGGTCGACGGCGACAATCGTGCAGAACAGTAGGAAGACGATGGCGATGGTCTTGGCCTCATGGCCCCGGCCGATCGAAAGACGCAGGGATTCGCCGATGCCGCCGGCGCCGACGGCGCCAAGTATGGTCGAAGCGCGCACATTGATCTCGAAGCGGAGCAGGAAATAGCTGATGAAGTTGGGCAGGACTTGGGGCACTATGCCGAACCACACCCGCTCGACCCCGTTGGCGCCAACGGCACGCAAGCCTTCTTCAGGCTTCATGTCGGCATTTTCGACGACTTCGAAGAACATTTTCCGAGCGCGCCGACGGTATGGATGCTGACCGCAATGATCGCAGGAATCGGCCTTAGCGAGAAAAAATCGCCAGGAAAAAGCCGGCAATGACAATTTCCGGAAAGGCGCGGACAATTTCAAGGAAGCGGCGGGTAGCGAAACGGAGCCAGCGGCTGGCCGTGATATTGCCTGCGGCGAAGAAGCAGAGGAGGAAGCCGAATGTGGCGCCCACCAGCGTCGAAAACAGGGCAATGTTCAGCGTCTCGACCATCCGGTGGAAATACTCCGGAATGTAAATGCTCTGGGTGAGGTAGACCCGGCCCTCCGGGTAGTCGAACTTGAGGCTGCCGTCGTCATAGGGGGACGGCAGGTCGAACAGCGCACGCGCCGGGTCGAACCAGTCGCGCGGCTTCAACTCGGCGAAAAAGTCGGCGACATTGGGAAGGCGGTCGAAGAACTTTCCGGCGTTGGTTTCGTTGGCGAACCAGAGCGAGCCGGAGAGTGCAAGAAACAGGAAAACCAGGCCGCCGATCGTGTAAAGGCGCCGGCGGGCGGCGAGGTCGCGCCAGTGTCGCTCGACGGTGGCTCCCTCCGGTGAAAGCGCGGGCGCGCGGTAAATTTCGGTCGCACTCATCGATAGATCCCCGGCCCCTGATGCAGCAACGCCGCCGGCAGCACATGGCTCCGGCGGCGTTTTGGCAGTTTCCCTTACGAGCCGATCTTCGCCTTACGGGCGTCGATGATCGGCTGGTAGAATTCCGGGGTGACCGGTGAATAGCCCTTGTACTCGCCGCCTTGAATTGCCGAGAAACAAGCCGGATCGGTTTCCGGGAGCTTGGTCAGGAAATCGGTGATCTTCTGCTTGGCGCCGGCGTCGATCGACGTACGCAATACCAGCGGGCCGTTCGGGATCAGCGGCGACTGCCACAGTTCGACGAGGTCATCCATCTTGAGGACGCCCTTGTCGACCATCTTGCGCAGATTGCCTGAGCTGTAGCCGTCGTTGAAGTCGCCGACGCCGGAGGCCCAGGTGGTGCCGGCATCGAAGGTGCCCTTCAGGACTTCAAGGACAAGCTGTTCATGGCCGCCGCCGAAACCGGTCGACGCGAAGTAGCTCTTCACATCCATGCCGATGTCCTTGGGCAGTGACGTGACCGGGATCAGGTAACCAGAAGTTGAATCGGGATCGGCGAAACCGAGTTTCTTGCCCTTCATGTCGGCGAGCGTCTTGATGCCGGAATCAGCACGCGCGACCATGACCGCACGGTAGCCGGTCGAGCCGTCGGTCTGGATCGTCGTCAGGATCGGTTGAACCGCGTCCTTGTTTTCGAGATAGACCTTGGCGTAGGCGGAAGCGCCGAGCTCGGCAAAGTCGAGCGTGCCGCCGAGCAGGCCCTGGATGACGCCGTCGTAGTCGGCGGCCGGGAACAGCGAAACTTTCTCGACGCCGAGGACTTGCTTGATGTGGTCGGCAAAGCACTGGTAGTTGCGCAGGCGGTCGGCTTCGTTCTCGCCGCCCAAAATGCCGACGCGGAATTCCTTCAGATCCTGTGCCTGAACCGCGCCCACCGCCATGGCGAGGATGGAAACGGCACCGAAAAGTATTTTTCTAAACATTTCGCGTCTCTCCTGTTGGTTCCGACATCGCGCCGGCAGCGTTCGAATTTTGACGGCGCTTTGTTATGCCCGGCCTTGATGCGGACTGGCGGTCCAGGCGCTCTTTCGTCGTCCGCTTTCGTATACTCGTATACCGGTATCCACTTGCCGGATCGTGGACCTAATAGCCGGGAAATGCGGGCTCGAGCGGTCCGGCGGATGCGACGATTTTTTGCTTGATGGTGACGCTGGTCGAAGTGATCGCCTCGGAGATTTCGCCGCCATTGCTGTCGGCGCCATAGACCATGCGCAAGGCCTCCCGATTGAGCTCTTCGGGCGGGCCGTCGAACACCACCTTGCCGGCGGCCATGCCGATGATGCGGTTGCAATAGTTGCGCGCGGTATCCAGCGTGTGCAGATTGGTGACCACGGTGAGGCCCTCGCGCAGATTGATGTCCTGCAGCGAATCCATCACCACCTTGGCGTTGAGCGGGTCGAGCGAGGCGATCGGCTCGTCGGCGAGGATGACTTTCGGCTGCTGCATCATGGCGCGGGCAATCGCGACGCGCTGCTGCTGGCCGCCGGACAAGGTGCCGGCCGGCTGAAGCGCCGTGCCGGCGATGTCGAGACGCTCGAGCGCTGCGATCGCCTCGGCCCGTTCCTCGCGGGAGAAGACACCGAGCAGATTGACAACGGTCGAGCGGTGATTGAGCCGGCCGAGCAGTACATTGGTCAGCACTTCGAGACGCGGCACCAGGTTGAATTGCTGAAAGATCATGGCGCAATCGCGCTGCCAGCGCCTGAGCAGCGAGCCGCGCAGGCTGGAGACTTCGGCGCCGTCAAAGAAAATCGAGCCCTGGCTCGGATCGATGAGGCGGTTGATCATGCGCAAAAGCGTCGACTTGCCGGCGCCCGAGCGGCCGATGATGCCGACCATCTGGCCGTGAGGGATCGAGATGTCGACATTGCTGACGGCGGTGTTCCTGCCAAACCGACGGGTGACGCCGCGGATTTCGAGCGTGGCTGAGATTGCTGACATAGGCAAAGTTCCAGTCCAGTCGCGTTTCGAAGGTCTGTTAGCCTTGGCTAGCGCAGCCGCGTGAAACCGCGGTGTCGGATTGATGTCAGTTTTGTTACCGTCCACAGGCTGGAAAGGGCGAGCCAGCGGCCGCAGTTCGATCAAGTGAATGGTGAATGGTGAATGGTGAATGGTGAATGGTGACAAGAACGGCTTCCCTGCCGCCATCCACTATTGACCATTCACCAACTGCCGTATTTTCCCAGAAATGCTTCCGCCGAAAGCGCGCGAAAATCGTCGAGCGCGGCGCGCAGGCGGGCGTGGTCCCAATCCCACCAGGCAAGTGCCTGATAGCGTTCCGCCGTGCGGCGGTCGAAGCGTTCGCGGATCGGTTTGGCCGGCACGCCGCCGACGATGGTGTAGGGCGCGACGTCCTTCGACACCACGGCGCCGGCGCCGACCGCCGCACCGTCGCCGACGCTGACGCCGGGCAGGATGGTCGAGCCGTGGCCAAGCCAGGTGTCGTGGCCGATGGTGGCCCGTTTGGCGCGGCGCTGCGCAAAGAATTCGCTCTCGTGCTCGGCGTCGTCCCAATAGTCGGAGGCGCGATAGGTGAAATGGTGCAGCGTCGGCCGCCAGGTCGGATGGTTGGTGGCGTTGATGCGCACGCTGGCGGCGATGTTGGCGAATTTGCCGATCGTCGCGCACCAGGCGCTGCAGTCCTGCATCATGTAGGAATAGTCGCCGAGCGTACTTTCCGAAAGCCGGCAGCGTTCGGCGATCTCGGTCCAGCGGCCGAGCGTCGAGTTGTCGACTTCCGCCGTTTCGTGGACCAGCGGCGTTTCCGACAGTTTTCGGGTCATGCGGCGATTTTCCCGGCGGCAAAAGCGGTCACGTCGATGACGCGGTCGGCCACTGCCTCGCGCACGTCGTGATCGTGGAAGATGCCAAGCAGGGCGACGCCGGCCGCCTTCTTGGCCGCGATCAGCGCAATCACCACGTCGCGGTTGCTGGCGTCGAGCGAGGCTGTCGGCTCGTCGAGCAGCAGGATCGGGTGCTCGGTGATGAAGCCGCGCGCGATGTTGACGCGCTGCTGCTCGCCGCCGGAAAAGGTCGCCGGCGGCAGTGCCCAGAGCTTTTCCGGCAGGTTGAGTTGCGCCAGCAAGGCGCGTGCCTTGTCGCGCGCAATCTCACGGTCCTCGCCGCGCTCGACCAGCGGTTCGGCGACGACATCCAGCGCCGAGACGCGCGGCACTGTGCGCAGGAACTGGCTGACATAGCCGATCGTGAGGCGGCGCACGGCAAACACGGTGCGTGGGCTGGCCGTCGCCAGATCGATGAGCCCGTCCTCGTGCTGGACGATGATCTGGCCTGCATCGACGGCATAGTTGCCGTAGAGCATCTTCAGGATCGAGCTCTTGCCGGCGCCGGAGGGGCCGCCGAGCACGGCGCATTCGCCGCTCCTGATCGAGAACGACACGCCGGCGACGACCGGCAATCTGATGCCGTCACGCAGATGCATGGTGAAGCTCTTGGCGACATCGGAGACGACGAGCGGGGTTGCCATGATCACACCTGCAGAATGGAAGAAACGAGAAGCTGGGTGTAGGGCGCGCGGGGATCGTCAAGCACGCGGTCGGTGAGGCCGCTTTCGACGACGCGGCCGTCCTTCATCACCATCATGCGTTGCGACAGCAGACGCGCCACCGCAAGGTCGTGGGTGACGACGATCGCCGCGAGACCGAGATCGGTGACCAGGCCGCGCAACAGGTCGAGCAGGCGCGCCTGCACGGAAACGTCGAGGCCGCCGGTCGGCTCGTCCATGAACACCAGCCGCGGCCCGGTGACGAGGTTGCGGGCGATCTGCAGGCGCTGGCGCATGCCGCCGGAAAAGGCGCGCGGTTCGTCGTCGATACGGTCCTCGTCGATCTCGACGCGCGACAGCCAGTCGACGGCGGTAGCGCGGATTTTGCCATAGTGGCGATCGCCGACCGCCATCAGCCGCTCGCCGACATTGGCGCCGGCCGAAACCGTCATGCGCAGCCCGTCGGCGGGGTTCTGATGGACAAAACCCCAGTCGGTGCGCATCAGGAAGCGGCGCTCGGCCTCGCTCATGCGGTAAAGCTCGCGGAACTGGCCGTCGCGCATGCGGTAGCTGGCGGTGCCGGAGCTCGGCAGCAATCTGGTCGACAGGCAGTTGAGCAGCGTCGTCTTGCCGGATCCGGATTCGCCGACCACTGCCAGCACCTCGCCCGGCCACAGGTCGAAGCTGACGTTCTCGCAACCTATGCGCGAACCGTAGAACTTGGACAGCGCGGAAACGCGCAGCAGCGGCTCGTCGGTCATTGCGCCGGCTCCGTTTTTTCCAGGGCAGGAGGGGTTTCAGGCGCAAGGTGGCCGTGATGGCCTTGCTCGCGCCGCTTCTCGCAATGGTCGGTATCGGAGCAGACGAACATGTGGCCGCCATGGTCGTCGAGGATGACCTCGTCGAGATAGACGTTTTCGGCCGCGCACAGTGCGCAGGGCTGGTCGAAGGTCTGCACCTCGAACGGATGGTCCTCGAAGTCGAGGCTGACTACGTCAGTGAAAGGCGGCAGCGCATAGATGCGCTTTTCGCGGCCGGCACCGAACAGTTGCAGGGCCGGCGAACGGTGCATTTTCGGGTTATCGAACTTCGGCGTCGGCGACGGGTCCATCACATAGCGACCCTCCACCTTGACCGGGTAGGCATAGGTGGTGGCGATGCGGCCGTGCCGGGCGATGTCTTCGTAGAGTTTTACATGCATGAGGCCGTATTCCTCCAGCGCATGCATTTTGCGCGTTTCCGTCTCGCGCGGCTCGAGGAAGCGCAGCGGCTCGGGAATCGGCACCTGATAGACCAGCACCTGGCCTGCGGTCAGCGGGTGCTCGGGGATGCGGTGGCGGGTCTGGATGATGGTCGCCTTCGCCGTGTCGGTGGTGACGGCGACATTTGCGACCTTCTTGAAGAAGGCGCGGATCGAAACCGCATTGGTGGTATCGTCGGCGCCCTGGTCGATGACCTTCAGCACATCGTCGGGGCCGATGATCGAAGCGGTAACCTGGACGCCGCCGGTGCCCCAGCCATAGGGCATCGGCATTTCGCGCGAGGCGAACGGCACCTGATAGCCGGGAATGGCGATGCCCTTGAGGATCGCGCGGCGGATCATCCGCTTGGTCTGTTCGTCGAGATAGGCGAAGTTGTAGGTGGCGATGTCGGTCGGTTGTGCGGTCATTCCGCGGCCTCCCTTTTTTCTTCCATCTTGCCATTCTCGCTGGCGTCGTGCTCGGCGCGCATGCGGCGCACCAGGTCAAGCTCGGCCTGGAAGTCGACATAGTGCGGCAGCTTCAGATGCTCGACGAAGCCGGTCGCCTGGACATTGTCGGAATGCGAGATGACGAATTCCTCGTCCTGGGCAGCGGCGACGACATCTTCGCCGAGTTCGGTTGCGCGAAGCGCGCGGTCGCAGAGCGCCATGGCCATCGCCTTGCGCTCGCTCTGGCCGAAGACGAGGCCGTAGCCGCGGGTGAATTGCGGCGGCGCCTTGGCCGAGCCCTTGAACTGGTTGACCATCTGGCACTCGGTGACACGCGCAGAACCGAGAGGTACGGCGAAAGGCAGCTCCGGCACGTCGAGTTCCAGCTCGACCTCGCCGATGCGAACCTCGCCGACGAACGGATGGTTGCGGGCATAGCCGCGTTGGGTGGAATAGCCGAGCGCCAGCAAAAAACCCTCGTCGCCGCGTGACAGCGCCTGCAGGCGGATGTCGCGCGCCATCGGGAATTCCAGCGGCTCGCGGGTGATGTCGCCGGGGACATGGTCCTGCGGCATGTCGCCGTCAGGCTCGATCAGGCCTTCGCGGGCAAGGATGGCAGAGACGCGCGGCATGGCTTCCGCGTCGCTGGCGCGCTGCAGCGGCTCGGCGACATCGCCGCCGGCGGCAAGCTCGGGATCGAGCAACCTATGCGTGTAGTCAAAGGTCGGGCCGAGCAGCTGGCCGCCGGGCAGATCCTTGTAGGTCGCCGACACGCGCCGCTCGACCAGCATCGCGCCGGTGTCGATCGCCCTGGTGTAGCCGAAGCGCGGCAGCGTGGTGCGATAGGCGCGAACCAGGAAAATCGCCTCGATCATGTCGCCGCGCGCCTGAACGATGGCCAGCGCCGCCAATTCACGATCGTAGAGCGAGCCTTCGCTCATCACCCGGTCGACGCCGAGCGCCAGCTGCTCGACGATCTGGTCCAGGCGAAGCGCCGGCACGGAACGGTCGCCGCGGCGGCGGTCGGCGAGCAGGGCGTGGGCGTTGGCAATGGCCGCTTCACCGCCTTTTACTGCGACATACATATCACGCCTCCATCGTCTTGATGCGCGTCGTGCGCGGCAGGCAGGCAACGCCTTCCGGGGTGGCGAGGATAATGTCGACACCACGGGGGAAACGCTGATTGTTCTGCTTCCATTGTTCGACGAAGTGGGGCGGCATCTGCGCCGGCGCAATTGTCGCGGTAGTTTCGATGCCAGGACCTTCGAGCAGCAGCGGGGCGCCTGAGACGAGATCGCTGACCTGCAGGATCAGCGTCGTCGAGCGGTCGGGATAGTCCTGGGTGCCTTGTGAAAAGCCGTCGAGCGCCATCATTTCGGCCGGCGTGGCGATCAGCGCGAAATGCGCATCGGCTGGCGTGTGAGCCAGTGGCGCGCCGCTGTGGAAGCCGAGCCAGGATTTTATCGCTGCCGGGGCCTGCAAGACGAGGTCGAGCCACAGCGGCGTGTCGTTGTCGCACAGCGCCAGCGCGATGGCGCCCGCGGTGGCCGACAGCGGCGCGGGGGGGCGGGCAAAGACTGGCAGAGGCTGCAGGGTGCCCGGCCGCGCCATTGCGTCCATCACGGCGCGGAACACCGTCTGAGCGTCGAACACCGGATCGGCAAAGCCGCCCTCGATCGCCTGGGTTGCGATAGCCATCAGTCTTCTCCGCGTACCATGGTGAAGAAATCGACCTTCGTTGCCGCCGTCTCGGCGCGCCGCCGCTCACGTCGGCTGGCCAGTGCGGCCTGCAGCGGCGCAATGAGTTTGCTCTCGACCTCGTTGCGGCTTGTGGGATTCTGCCAGAGCGCGTCGGCGATCGCCGCCAGTCTTGCTTTCTGCTTGTCACGGCCCAGCGCGTAGCAGTGGCCGACTTCTCCCGAGGCAAGCCGCACCGTCGCGCGGGTGACCGTCGCCTCGCCGACGTTGAACGGCGCGCCGCCGCCGCCGATGCGGCCACGCACGGTGACCAGGCCGGTTTCGGGGCCGCGCAGGAGCTCTGCTTCCGAAGGCAGGCCGGCTTCGTTCCAGAGGCGGACGATATCGTCGCCGGTCGATTGCGCCAGCGTCGCCATGACGGCCTTGCGCTCAAGCTGCTGATCGCGCGCTTCCTGTCCTCGCATGGCCGCCGTTCCTTCTCGTTGCAAATTTGTATAATGATGTAGACAATTATACAAATTGTAGCTATTTTCTAAAGCGTGTCCATGACGGATGGATGACAGCGCGAAAAAGATCGGGGCAAAGAGATGATCGGTCAGCAGATGGCCAGCAGCTTGGAGCGGCGCAGCGGCGTCGCGCTGTGGCGGCAGATCGCCGACCAGATCCTGCATTCGATCGCCGTCGGCGACTTTGCCGAGAATGCTGCGTTGCCACCGGAAGTTGCACTGGCCGAGCGCTATGGCGTCAACCGCCATACGGTGCGTAGCGCCATTGCCGCACTGGTGCAGGATGGCGTGCTCAGGGCCGAACAGGGGCGCGGCACTTTTGTGCTGTCGCGCAAGCGCCTGTCCTATCCGATCGGAGCGCGCACCCGTTTTTCGGAGGGCTTGCAAGGGCAGGCGTCGGAGCGCCGCAGCGTGCTGCTCGAATCGGCGGTCGAGCCGGCCAGCCGGCGCGTCGCCGAAGGGCTGAGGCTTGCCAGGGGTTCGACTGTCATACGCCTCGAGACGCGCGGCGAAGCCGATGGGCAACCGGTCTCGCGTGCCACCGGCTGGTTCGATGCGGCTCGCTTCGCCGGCATCGATGCCGCCATGGCCGAAACCGGATCGGTGACCGCCTCATTCCAGCGTTTCGGCATCGGTGACTATCTCAGGCAATCGACGGTGCTGTCGGCCCGCCACGCGGACGCTGCCGACCTTGCCGATCTCGATCTGCAGCCCGGCGCCATCGTGCTGGTCACGGTCGCCGTCAACGTCACGCCGGACGGCCAGCCGATCCAGTTCGCCGAAACGCGGTTTCCGGCCGAGCGGGTCGAGCTCAAGATATCGGCGCTTTAGGTCCGGTTCATCCGACCTGGATGACGGCCTTGATCAGGCCGGATTTTGCATGCGCCCAGCGGGCGAGGTCGCGCGGCGTGTCGCGAAGCGTCGTGCGATGGGTGACGAGCTTTGCCAGCGGCACCGCGCCGTTGCGGATCGATGCGGCGACATGGTCGAAGTCGGCGCGCAGCGCGTTGCGGCTGCCGATCAGCGTCATCTCACGCTTGTGGAATTCGGGATCGGAAAAGACGATGTCGTCCTTGACGACGCTGACCAGGACCAGCGTCCCGCCATGCGCGACATGGGCGAACGCCGACTGCACGGACTGGGTGTTGCCGGTGGCATCGAAAATCACGTCAAAACCTTCGCCGTTGGTCGCCTCGCGCACCAGATCGGTCGCAGACTGCCGCGAACCGTCGAGGGTGGCGAAGCCGAGTTCGCTTGCAGCAAAACCCAGCCTCTCCGCACTCATGTCGAGCAGCGTCACGTCGAGGCCGGCGATGCGGGCAAACAGCGCTGTGCCGAGGCCGATCGGCCCGGCGCCGATGACCAGCGCGCGCGCGCCGGGATCAGCCAGCGAGCGCCGCACGGCATGCGCCCCGATCGCCAGGAATTCGACGGCGGCGGCATCGGCCAGCGACAGGCCGTTGGCCGGATAAAGATTTTGCGCCGGCACCAGGATCCGTTCGCACATGGCGCCGTCGCGGTGGACGCCGAGCACTTCGATCCCGACGCAGCAATTCGGCTTGCCTTGCCGGCAGGCGATGCATTTGCCGCAGGCGAGATAAGGATTGATGATCACCGGCTCGCCCACAGCCAGATCGACGCCTTCGCCGGCCTCGATCACGGTGCCGGAGACCTCGTGACCCATGACACGGGGATAGGCGAGGAACGGATGTTTGCCCTCGAAGATGTGATAGTCGGTGCCGCAGATGCCGACATGACTGACCGCGACCAGCGCCCAGCCCGGCGGTGGTGTGCTCGGCGCCGGGCGGTCTTCCACAACAAGCTCGCCGGGCGAACGGCAGATGACGGCTTTCATGCTTTTTATCCAGTTGGTTCACGGCCCGGCCGGCCCTAGCGCCGGGCCGGCGGTTGCTAAGATGGTCTACTTGCCGCGGCGGCGCAGGCCGTCGAAATAGACGATGACGATGATCAGCACGCCGGTGATGATGCGCTGCCAGAAGGCATTGACGTTCAAGAGATTGGCGCCGTTGTTGATGGTGGCGAGGATGAAGGCGCCGAGCAGCGGTCCGTGCACCGAGCCGACGGCGCCGAACAATGAGGTGCCGCCGATCACCGACGAGGCGATCGCCTGCAACTCCCAGCCCTCGGCCTGCGTCGGATTGCCGATGCCGATGCGCGACGCAAGCAGCACGCCGACAAAAGCCGCACAGAGGCCAGACAGCGTATAGGCCATGTAGATGGTGCGCTGGACGTTGACGCCGGACAGACGCGATGCCTCGGCGTTGGAGCCGACCGAGAACAGATACCGGCCCCAGCGGCTGTGATGCAGGAAGATGTAGGCGGGGATGCCGACCAGGATCACCATCCAGAACAGATTGGGGACACCGGCGAAGGAACTGCGCGAAAATGTCTGGAAGGCGTCGTTGTTGATCGAGATCGAGTTGCCGTTGGTCATCAAAAGGCCGATGCCGCGCAGCGAGGTCAGCGTCGCCAGCGTGATGATGAAGGGCGGCAGGCCCATCTTGACGATGCCAAAACCGTGGAACAGGCCGATGGCGACGCCGACCAGCAAGGTGATCAGGATGGCGAGGTAAATCGGCACGCCGGCATTGATCAGCATCGCCACGATGACGGTGGCGAAACCAACCACGGCGCCAACGGAAAGGTCGATACCGCCGGTGATGATGACGAAGGTCTGGCCGACCGCCAGGATGGCGATCATCGAACCTTGCCGCAGCAGGTTCGAGATGTTGTTGGCGGAGGCGAAGCTCGGCGTCGCCACCGACAGGATGACCCACAAGAGAACCAGCAGCGCCAGCAGCGTCAGCCCGAACAGGGCGTTGTAGTTGCGTTTCGGCCTTTCGGCGGCAATCGCCTCGGTGCTCATATCTGTCCTCCCGGTTTTTCTTGTTTCTCGGCCAGCGCCTGGGTGAGGATCTCCTCATGGTCGGCAGTGTGGAAACCATGAGTGGCCACCAGCTTGCCGCGCCGGAACACATGCAGCGTGTCGGCCAGTTCATAGACCTCGGGCAGATAGGACGAGATGAGGATGATGCCGGCGCCCTTTGACAACAGTTCGCCGAACAGGCGGTAGATTTCTGCTTTGGTGCCGACATCGACGCCCACTGTCGGCTCGTCGAAGATGAACAGCTTGGCGCCGTGCGCCAGCCATTTGCCGATGACGATCTTCTGCTGGTTGCCGCCGGACAGGCTGGAGGCGAGCGCGTGACGCGTCGGCGTCTTGATCCTGAGATTGGCGATCTGGCGATCCGCCTCGGTCTTCTCCTGTGCGCTGGAGATCAGCAGATTGCTGGAGATGCGCTTGTAGATCGGCAGATTGAGATTGAGGCCGACCGGCAGGTTGAGGCAGAGGCCCTGGTCGCGGCGGCTTTCCGGCGCTAGCGCCATGCCGAGCCTGATGGCGTCATGCTCGGAGTTGACCTGAACCTCCTTGCCCTCCCAGAGGATCTGGCCGGCCGACTTGCGATGACGGCCGTAGAGCGTGGTGACGAACTCGCTGCGCCCGGCGCCGATCAGGCCGTAGAGCCCGACGATTTCGCCGGCACGGACCGTCATCGAGACATTTTCGAAGCCCTTGCCGGAAAGATTTCGGGCTTCGAGCAGCGTCGCGCCCGGGGTAAAATGCTCCTTGTGATAGACTTGCTCGATCGAGCGGTTGATCATCATCTTGACCAGCTCGGCGTCGTTGGTCTCGGCGATGTTCCTGGTGCCGACAAGCGTGCCGTCGCGCAGCACCGAGACGCGGTCGGCGAGCTCGAACACCTCTTCCATGCGGTGGCTGATGTAGATGATGGTGACGCCTTCGCCCTTCAGCCGGCGGATCAGCGTGAACAGCTGGTCGGCTTCCTTGCGGGTGAGATAGGCAGTCGGTTCGTCGAAGATCAGGAACTTGGTGCCGCGCACGGTGGCGCGGGCGGCAGCGATCAGCTGCTGCTGGCCTATGGTCAGGTCACCCAGCACGACATGCGCCGGCAGATCGAAGCCGAGATCGTCGATGATCTTCTGCGCTTCCCTGACCATGGCCCGCTGCTGCAGTATGCCGAAGCGGGAATCCTCCTCGCCGAGGAACATGTTGGCCGCGACAGTGAGATGGCGGCACAGAACGACCTCCTGGTGCACGGCATTGATGCCGAGCGCCATCGCCTCATGCGGCGTCGCCAGCGCTGCCGGCTTGCCCTCCCAGATGACGTCGCCGGAGGTGCGCGGCATGACGCCGGTCAAAAGCTTGATCAGGGTGGATTTGCCGGCACCGTTCTCGCCGACAATGGCGTGGATTTCGCTGGCCTTGAAGGCGAGGTCAACCGGCTTCAGCGCGTGCGTGCCGGGATATCGTTTTTCCAGTCCCTTGAGTTCGAGGATCGTCCTGCCCGGTTCCAGCGTTGGGGCGGGATGCAGTTCCTGCGCCGTCGACGTCATGACGTTCCTCCCAATTGGCCTCCCAGATTGGCCTCCCAGATCGGCCTCACGAGTGGCACGCATGTAGGTCGTTCCCGGGGCAAAAAGCCCCGGAAACGGTGTGCCAATGCCGGTGCTCAGTCGAGCTTCGGATTGAGCAGCGCGTCGATCTTCGGATCTTTCATGTTAGCCTTGGTGACGAGGTTGGCGCCGGTATCGACATTGGCCTCGACCTTCTCGCCCTTCGAGGCAGCGAGCGCCGTCTTGATGCCGTCATAGCCCATCCGGTACGGATCCTGGACGACGAGGCCGGAAATGACGCCGTCATTGAGGAACTTGACCAGCTTCTCGTCGCTGTCGAAACCGATCAGCCCGACCTTGCCGGCAAGGCTGTTCTCGGCGATCGCCTGACCGACGCCCTGCGCCATGATCAGGTTGGAGGCGAAGATGCCCTTGAGGTTCGGGTTGGCGGTGATCAGGTCGGTTGCGATGTTGAGGCCGGTGGTGGCCTGGCCGTCGGCGTATTTGTCGGCAATGAGCTTGAGGCCGGGATATTTGGCGGCAAGCTGTTCCTTGAAGCCCTGGGCGCGCTGCTCGAGCGAGCCGGCACCCGGAAGCGCGGTGATCAGGGCGACGTCGCCCTCGATTTTGCCGCCATTGGCTTCGCCGATCGCGGCCGCCAGCCCGTCAGCGGCGACCCGGCCGCCCTGGATATTGTCTGTGGTCAGGAACGAGGTGAAGGCCTTGGAGTCGGCGCCGGAATCGATGCCGATGATCTTGACGTTGGTGGCTGCCTCGTCGATCGGCTTGCCGAGCGCCTTGGCCTCGGTTGGTGCGATGACCACGGCAGCCGGGTTGCCGGCGACGGCGTTTTCAAGGATCGAGATCTGGCCGTTGACGTCGGTCTCCGCCTGGGCGCCGAGTTCCGGCACGTTGACGCCGAGGTCCTTGCCGGCCTTGCGCGCGCCTGCCAGCACGATCTGCCAGTAGAAAGAGGTGGTGTCCTTGACGATGATCGGAATGGTTACGTCCGCCGCCGAAGCCGGCGCCGAATGCATCACGCCGGCAAGCATCGAGGCGGCGGCGAGCGCCACGAATACGCGGCGGTTGAGAATGCTGGTCACGAATTTCATTTAGACTTCCTCCCTAGGTCGCCTGGTGAACGTAGCGGAAGCTCGGTTTGGATAGGCGCTGGCCAAACGGAACTTTATCAATAAAAAACATTTACCGCATTTTGATAGTGCATCGGTCCGGTCGACGCAAGCGGTGTTTCGTATCGTCCTGCCTATGCCTCGACCGGAAGGGAGTGCCGATCCTGATTGCCAAAACCCCTCCCCGAAAAGGTATGGAATATTAATTCCATCTGCCAGTCAAGATAGAATATTCGTTCTTTTTTGCGGCGTAAGGTGGGGCGCCTCCTGATCGCACCGTCCGCCGTTCAACCGGCGAAGGCCGCAGCGCATCAGCCGAGTTTCTGAACGACCGTGTAGGGATCATATTTGGCGAATTCTGTTGCGGGCACCTGGATGTCGAGCAGTTGCAGATTTCGTTCCAGATTGGCCGGTTTGGCGGTGCCCGTCAGCACGGAAGCCACCGCAGGCTCGTGCAGCGGGAACTGGAACGCTGCCGCAGCAAGCGGGTAGCCGCCCTCGGCGGCGATTTTTTCCATGGCGCCGACGCGGTCGAGAATGTCCTGGGTGGCCGGCAGGTAGTCGAAATGCGCACCCGGCACCGGGCCGGTCGCCAGGATGCCCGAGTTGAAGACACCACCGATGATCAGCGAGGTCTGCCGTTGCCGGCAAAGGGGCAGCAATTCGGCTTCGGCGGTGCGGTCGAGCAGCGAATAGCGGCTGGCGAGCAGGATGCAGTCGAGCGGCGCCTGGCGCAGCACATCGAGACAGATCTGAACCTCGTTGACGCCAAGGCCGTAGGCGGAAATGACCTTGTGTGACTTCAGCTCTTCCAGCGCCTTCAGCCCGCCATCCATAAACTGGCGGAAATGCAGCTTCGTTTTCTCGACGCCATGCGTATAGACGCCGATGTCGTGGACGAACAGGACGTCGATTCGATTGAGGCCAAGCCGCGCATAGCTGAACTCGACCGAGCGCATGATACCGTCGTAGGAATAGTCGTAGTCGGGCGCAAAGGGCAGGGGATCGACATAGGAATGGTCCGGAATCCGGTCTTCCGGCACCGGCCGCAACAGGCGCCCGACCTTGGTCGACAGCACGTAGGAGTCCCGCGGCTTGTCGCGCAGGAAATCGCCGAAGCGGCGTTCCGAAAGGCCGAAGCCGTAGAAGGGCGCGGTATCGAAATAGCGCAAGCCGGCATCCCAGGCGACCTGAAGCGTCTGCATCGCCGTCTCGCGTGGGCAGGCTCGGTAGAGCCCGCCGACCGCCGCGCCGCCGAAGCTGACCTCGGTTATTTCCAGCGCGGTGCTGCCGACACGGCGTTTCTTCATGCAAAGCCTCCCACCGGCCATTTGCCGGCCCGTCCATGTCTTAAGTCAGTTAATGGCTGGTCTAGAGGGTCGCGCCGAGGTGCCACGGCACAAACTCGTTGTCGCCGTAGCCGAACTCCTCGCTCTTGGTCTTGCGGCCGGAAGCCGTCTCGACGATCAGCTCGAAAATCTCGCGGCCCATGCCGGCAATGGTCTTTTCGCCCGAGGCGATGACGCCGCAATTCACGTCCATGTCCTCTTCCATCGTATGGTACATGGTCGAGTTGCTGGCGACCTTGATCGACGGTGTCGGCCGGCAGCCGAAGCAGGAACCGCGGCCGGTGGTGAAGACGATGACGTTGGCGCCGCCAGCCACCTGGCCGGTGGCGGAAACCGGGTCGTAGCCGGGCGTGTCCATGAACACCAAGCCGTGGCCGCTGACCTTCTCGGCATAGCCGAAGACGCCGTTGAGCGGCGTTTGGCCGCCCTTGGCGACCGCGCCAAGCGACTTCTCCAAAATGGTGGTCAGGCCGCCGCGCTTGTTGCCTGGCGACGGATTGTTGTCGATGGAGGCGCCATGCTTGGCAACATGGTCTTCCCACCATTTTACATAGCCATCGAGCTTGGCGGCGATCTCCGGGGTCGCCGCGCGATAGGCCAGAAGGTGCTCGGCGCCGTAGATTTCCGTCGTCTCGGAAAGGATGCCGATGCCGCCGACGCCGGCCAGGATGTCGACGGCGGCGCCCAGCGCCGGATTGGCGGTGATACCGGACATGCCGTCGGAGCCGCCGCATTGCAGGCCGACGACGATCTCGCTGACCGGGATCGGCTCACGCTCAAGCTTGCCGACCTCCTCTGATATCTCGGCCAGCACGACCAACGCCTTCTCGACAGATTTGCGCGAGCCGCCGGCTTCCTGGATGTTGAAATGGCGCTTTCCCGCGGCGACGCCCTTCTGGCCATAGAGGGTGAGCTGGTTGACCTCGCAACCGAGACCGACCATCAGCACACCGCCAAAATTCGGGTGACGGGCATAGCCGGCTAGCGTGCGGTGCAGCACCATCATGCCGTCGCCGGTGGCGCTCATGCCGCAGCCCTGGCCGTGAACGATGGGAACGAAGCCGTCGATCCCCGGATATCTGGGCAGCAGCGTCCGGTTCGCCTCGTCGGCGATGGCGTGGCAAACGGTGGCCGAGCAATTGACGCTGGCGAGAACGCCGATGAAGTTGCGCGTGCCGGCACGGCCGTCGGCGCGGCGGTAGCCCATGAAGGTGCGGGCGCGATCGGCCTCTGTGGCGTGCACGGCCTCGCTCGGCGGCACCACCGGCAAACGCCCGGATTCGAAGACCAGATTGTGCGAATGGACATGCTCGCCGGGCGCAATGGCTTCAGTGGCGCGGCCGATCGCCTGGGCGTATTTGACCACGGCCTCGCCGGCGGCAATCGGACTGATCGACACCTTGTGGCCGGGTTCGATCAGCGCTGTGGCAACGGCGCCGCCCGGCAGCACCGCGCCGATCTCGATGCGGCCGTTGGCGACCGCGACATTGTCGGCGGGGGACAGAAGAATGCTGTTTGCGGTGTTCACGGGCAGTTTCCTGGGTGTTCCTGGGATCGGCAAGCGATTGACACGCGCCTGTTAACGGTTAATGTCTTTTATCGTGAAAAAACAGTTTTGCGTCAATTGTTTTTTCATGACGAAGCCGCGCGTTCTCGTGAATGCGTAGAGGACCGGACACTGGAACCAGGCCTGACTTCCGAAAAGCGATTCTGCTTCCCGGGAGCCTGCGCCAGAAGCATCTGCATATCGCGCTTCAAGCCGGCCGCCGAAAGCGCCGGCGCGCAACGGGGCAGGGGATGTCGAAGAGCAACAACGTCTATAAGGACGCCTACAATCGCGGTTTGCGGCTGCTCGACGAAACGAAAAGCCTGCCGTCGGAGCCCGAGCTGGGCACCCTGCTTGGCGTCAGCCGCACGACCATCCGCACCATCCTTGCGCGCATGGAAGAGACCGGGCTGATCGCCTGGAACAAACGCAGCAAGACGGTTTTGCGCGTGCCGCGGCCGAACGACTTTTTTCCCGAGGAAGAAACCGACACGCTCTCGCAGATCATCGAGCGCTCCTTCATGCGGCGGCTGCTTGCCGGCGGTGCCGAGCCCGGCATGCAGATCAACGAACTCGAGCTGGCGCGCGAGATCGGCGTTGGCACCACCAGCGTGCGCGAGTTCCTGATCCGCTTTTCCCGCTTCGGGCTGATCGAGAAGCGCCGCAACAGCCATTGGGTGCTGAAAGGCTTTACCCGCGCTTTCGCGCTGGAACTGACCGAAATCCGCGAGATGTTCGAACTGCGCTCGGCCGCCGCCTTCGCCGCGCTGCCGGAAGACAGCCCGGTGTGGGCCGACCTCGACCTGCTGGAGGACGAGCATCGCCTGCTGGCGCGCGAGATCGCCACGCGCTTCAACGAATTCTCGGAACTCGACGAGCGCTTTCACCGGCTGATCCACCGCGCGTCGCACAATCGCTTCATCGTCGATTTCTACGACGTCATCGCCATGATCTTCCACTACCACTATCAGTGGAACAAGGCGCAGGAGCGGGAGCGCAACGAAGTGGCGGTCGCGGAACACCTGGCCTATATCGCGGCGCTCAAATCGCGCGATCTCGGCAAGGTAGACGCCGCCTGCCGCAAGCATCTGAAGTCCGCGCGGCACACGCTGCTGACGTCGATTCCAGAAGGCCAGCAAGCGTAGCGAGCTTTAGGTTGTTGCATTAAAGCGCCGCGTTGCCGCAGTGGTGATTTTGGCGATTTTCCACCTGCCGGCCGCGTGCTAGATATCTTGCCGTTGCTGCGTGAGGAGGCAGGCGTTTGAACATCCGGCGGAGACGATGGAGCATGCCGGCGGCATTCGCCGCGGCCTATTTGCTTGTGCTCCAGTCGGTGCTTGGCGCATTCGCCTTCGGCATCGGACCGGATGCTTTGCAACGCGACGCTTTCGGCAACATCATCTGCACCCAGGAGGGCGCCGCCCAGCGTCCCGGCGGCGATCCGCACCAGCAGCACACGCCGACCTGCTGCATGCTCGGCTGCGGCATGGCCTCGGCTGTCTACGCGCCGCCGCCCGCCGCCGCCACGCTGTCCGGCAATTTTTCCGTCGAAACCGTGGCCTTTGTGCTGCCGGCGTTCAGGCATCTCGACTTTGCGCGCGACCGCTCTCCGTCGAATCCGCGCGCGCCTCCGGTGACGGCCTGATCCGTCCCAGTTCGCCTAGCGGAATTTTTCGCGGGCGAATTCGTTCAATATCAAAACTGTTCGCGACCGGCCGACGGCGCGGGTCTCTCAGTTCCTGGAGCTATCATGTCTCACACTTTTCGCGCGCGGTTCGGCCGCAACAACTCGTTCTTGCGGCGACTCAGCATCACCGTGTTCCTCCTTGCCCTCCTGTCCATCAGCGCCCAAGCCGTGTTCGCGCATGAGTTCAGGGTTGGCGACCTCGAGATCGTGCATCCCTGGTCGCGCGCCACGCCGCCCGGCGCCAAAGTGGCCGGCGGCTATTTCACCGTCACCAACACCGGCAGTTCGCCGGACCGGCTGTTGTCGATCTCCTCGGATGTTTCGGCCAAGGCCGAACTGCACGAAATGGGCGTCAAGGACGGCGTCATGACCATGCGGCCGGTAAGCGGCGGCCTCGAAATCCCGGCCGGCGGCAAGGTCGCGCTGGCGCCCGGCGGCTATCATCTGATGTTTATCGGCCTCAAGCGTCAGCCCAAGCAGGGCGAGACGTTTCCCGCCACGCTGACCTTCGAGAAGGCCGGCACGGTGACCGTCGAGTTCGCTGTCGAGGGCATGGGCGAGACGGGCGGCATGCACGACCATGCCAATTGATCCGGCAAAAAGCTTAAATTCGTAACCAGAAGCAACTCAGAGAGACCATCATGAACAAGCATCTTTTGTCGGCCTGCGCGTTTCTCGTCTTCGGGACGGGTGCAGCTTTCGCCCATGTCACGCTCGAAACCCAGGAGGCGCCTGTCGGCTCGACTTACAAGGCGATCCTGCGCGTGCCGCATGGCTGCGAGGGCAAGGCGACGACCGCCGTGCGCGTGCAGATCCCGGAAGGGGTGATTTCGGTAAAGCCGATGCCGAAGCCGGGCTGGACGTTGCAGGCCAAGCAAGGCAGATACGAAAAATCCTACCAGCTCCACGGCCAGGCGGTGACATCAGGCGCCAAGCAAATCGACTGGAGCGGCGGCAGCCTGCCGGACGAGTTCTACGACGAATTCGTCTTCCGCGGCACACTGGCGGCGGATCTGCCGGCCGGCCAGATGCTCTATTTCCCGGTGGTGCAGGAATGCGAGGGCGCCGCCGAACGCTGGATCGAGATTCCAGCGGCCGGCCAGGATGAGGATTCTCTGGAATATCCGGCGCCCGGCCTCAAGCTGCTGCCGAAGAAGTGATTTTTTTTGGCGGCGCGCTTTGTTCGAAAGAGCGCGCCGCTGTTTTTGTGACCGTGACATGAGTGCTGCATCCCTGCTGCGAACGGTCTGCACAGCCGGCCGATTTGCGATCTGCCTGCTGGCTGCGATCGTGCTGCTTGCCGCCATTGCCGCGCCAAATCAGGCCTTCGCCCACGCGGCGCTGGTCACAACCGAGCCGACGGACGGCGCCGTGCTGGCGCAGAGCCCGGCGCAGCTGTCGCTGACCTTCAGCGAGCCGGTGTCACCGCTGGTGCTGACCTTGGTGCGGCCTGATGGAACGCCGATTCGGCTGAGGTCGTTTCGGCTCAATGGCCAGACCCTCAACATCGACAGTCCGCAAGGGCTCGGATCCGGCACCCATGTGCTGAGCTGGCGGGTGATTTCCGCCGATGGCCATCCGGTCGGCGGCTCAGTGCTGTTTTCCATCGGCGCGCCGAGTGCTGCGCCGGCCGTCTCCGAAGCTGTCGACCGGGGCCTGAGATCGGCAATCTGGATCGGCAAGGTCTTGCTCTATATCGGCCTGTTTCTCGGCGTCGGCGGCGCCTTTGCCATCGCCTGGTGGGCAAAAGGCGGGCATTCCGGCCGGCGCTTCGTCATCGCCGCGATCCTGTGCGGCCTCGTCGCGGCGCCGTTGTCGCTCGGCTTGCAGGGACTGGACGCGCTCGGCGCACCGTTCGTTCGGCTGGCGCAGCCGGACATCTGGCGGGCCGGGCTCGCCACCAGCTTCGGCTGGACGGTGCTGATCGCGCTGGTGGCGCTCGGGCTTGGCCTGCTGTCGCTGGTCGGGCCGCGCGGCGGCGCAAAACTGTTTGCCGCTGCCGGCTTGGCCGGTGTCGGCGCCGCCCTCGCCGCCAGCGGGCATGCAAGTGCGGCCGAACCGCAATGGCTGACAAGACCGATGGTGTTTCTGCACGGCGCCGCCATCGCATTCTGGGCCGGGGCGCTGGCGCCGCTCGGTCTCACTATCAGGCGGAAGCCGGCCGAGGCCGCGGCTTTCCTGCGTCGGTTTTCCCAGGCGATCCTGCCTGTCGTGGCCGTGCTTGCGGCCACCGGCATCGCGCTGGCTGTCATCCAGGTGCAGGCGCCCGCAGCTTTGCTCGAGACCGCCTATGGTCGGCTGCTGTTGGTCAAGCTGGCGCTGCTATTGTTTCTGTTCACTCTGGCCGCCATAAACCGCTGGAGGCTGACCAGTCCGGCGGAAGCGGGGAAGACGGAAGCACAGAGGAGGCTGGTTCGCTCGATCGGCATTGAGATGCTGATCGTTTTGGCGATATCAGGCGTTGCCGCCGGCTGGCGCTTCACGCCGCCGCCACGTGCCCTGGCGATCGCAGCGGCGCAGCCGGCTTCGGTGCATATCCACACGCCGAAGGCGATGGCCGACCTCAGCATCACACCCGGCCATGTCGGGCCAGTTGCCGCCTCAATCGTCATCATGACCGGAGATTTCGGCCCGCTCGACGCCGAGCAAGTGACGCTGGTGCTGTCAAAACCCGATGCCGGGATCGAGCCGATCAAGCGCGCGGCGACAAAGCGCGCCGATGGTACTTGGCGTGTCGACGATCTCGTCGTCCCGGTCCCGGGCCGATGGACGGCGCGGCTCGATATTCTCGTCTCGGATTTCGAGATCGTGAAGATAGAGGCGCCGATCTATATCAGGTGATGAGGACCAGCCGGCAGTCTGCGCAACACATTTCGGCGAGGCGGTTGACGCGGCCTTGAAGGCCCGTCATTCATTTCGGCAAGATTGGCATTTCGGCAAGATTGGCATTTCGGCAAGATTGGCATTTCGGCAAGATTGGCATTTCGGCAAGATTGGCATTTCGACAAGATTGGCATCTCGACAAGAATGGCATCCCAAGAAGAATGGGCACCGCTACAAATCGCGCCTCAACAAAAGATCCGAAAGCAGGGAAGAAACGATGGAAAAAGCCGAAATCGGTCTGATCGGCCTTGGCACGATGGGCTCCAACCTGGCGCTCAACATCGCCGAGAAGGGGCACCGCATAGCCGTTTTCAACCGCACCGCGGCACGCACCGACGCCTTCGTCGAGAATGCCGGGACGCTCAGGGATATGGTCGTGCCCTGCTACAGCCTGGAGGAACTCGCCGCCGCCATCCGGCCGCCGCGACCGATCATCATCATGGTGCTGGCCGGCAAGCCGGTCGACGAGCAGATCGCGGCACTGCGCGGCGTACTATCGGCCAACGACATCGTCATCGATGCCGGCAACGCCAATTTTCGCGACACGATGCGGCGCTTCTCCGAGCTTTCCGATTCGGGTCTCACCTTCATCGGCATGGGCGTGTCCGGCGGCGAGGAGGGCGCGCGCCATGGACCGTCGATCATGGTCGGCGGCACGGAACAGTCCTGGAAACGCGTCGAAAAGGTGCTGACCGCCATTTCGGCCAAGTTCAGGCACGAGCCCTGTGCGGCATGGCTTGGCACCGATGGCGCCGGGCATTTCGTCAAGACCATCCACAACGGCATCGAATATGCCGACATGCAGATGATCGCCGAGATCTACGGCATCTTGCGCGACGGGTTAGGCATGGGGCCGAAGGAGATCGCACAGGTGTTTGCCGGCTGGAACAAGGGTCGGCTCAACTCCTACCTGATCGAGATCACCGCCAAGGTGCTGGACGCCGACGATCCGAAGACAGGCAAGCCGGTGGTCGATATCATCCTCGACCGCGCCGGCCAGAAGGGCACCGGCAAATGGTCAGTCATCGAGGCGCAGCAACTCGGCATTCCGGCCACCGCGATCGAGGCCGCGGTGGCGGCGCGCGTGCTGTCGTCGATCAAGGACGAGCGCCTGGCCGCCGAAAACGCCTATGGCAATGGCGGCGTGACCAGCATTTCCGCAGACAGGGACGCGCTTCTTGGCGATCTCGAACTGGCGCTGTTCGCCGGCAAGATATCAGCCTATGCGCAAGGCTTCGCGGTGATGAGCGGCGCGTCGAAGGAGTTCAACTGGAACCTGCCGATGCCGACCATCGCCAAGATCTGGCGGGCAGGCTGCATCATCCGCTCGCAATTGCTGGACACGATGGCGGAAGCCTTCGGCACCGGCGGGGCGGCCACCAATCTTTTGATGGCACCGGCCTTCATCGCGATGATGCAGGAGGCGCATCCATCGCTCCGGCGCATCGTGGCAAGGGCGTCGGAAGCCGGCTCGCCGGTGCCGGCGCTGTCGTCGGCGCTTGCCTATTTCGACAGCTATCGCCAGGGCCGCGGCACCTCGAACCTGATCCAGGCGCAACGCGATTTCTTCGGCGCGCACGGCTTCGAACGGATCGACGGGCCGGGCGCGTTCCATGGCCCGTGGGGGAGCGGAGCGGCAGGTTAGCGCCTAATGTCGGTCGTAAGAATCACCTTGCCGGCCCTTGGAAGCAGATATTGTCCGTGACCAGCTAGAGGTCGTGGTCGCGCGAGAAGTCGTCGTTACAACTGGTTTGTGGAACCTGACATCGCTTCACAGGGTCCACGGGGTTGCCGTCGAAACGTGCTCAGGCTGATGCTCGCCGAATGATCCTGAACCCGATGTCGATGACGTTCTCCGCCTGCTCCTCGCCGCGGAAGCGCGACAGGATGGCCTCGGCGGCGGCAGCGCCGAGCGCTTCGCGGTCGACGCGTACGGTGGTCAGCGCAGGTTCCACCGCGGCGGCATAGTCCTGGTCTCCGAAGCCGATCACCGCCACGTCGCCCGGTACGGAAAGTCCTCGCGCAAGCGCCTCGATTAGGACGCCGTGCGCGAGCAGATCGGAACTGCAGAACACGACGCCGTCCGAAAAGCCTTCCCGCAGCAGGCGCGAAAGCCCGGCCCGGCCGTTGGCCAGAGTCGCCGGCGCGTCGAAAGCCGCTTTCAGGACGGCATGGCCGCTACTCCGCTCGAAGCGGTCCGAGAACGCCTGCTGGCGCCTGCGCGCCCGCTCGTCGCCGGCCGACACGCAGGCCGCGCGCGGGTAGCCTGCGTCGATCGCGAAGTCGGCCGCCGCGCGGCCCGCCTCGACATGCGAGAAGCCGACGCAGATGTCGATCGGCGTGGTGCTGATGTCCCAGACCTCGACGACCGGAATGCCCGCCGCCAGCAGCATGCGCCGCGCCTGCGCGGAGTGGTGAATGCCCGTGAGCAGCATCGCGTCGGGCCGGCGCGAAAGGTGGGTGGCGATGAACGCCTCCTCGTCGCCGGGGTCGAAACCCGTCTCCGACAGCAGAATCTGGTAGCCGCGCGCGCGCATGCGTTCGTTGAACGAGGTGATCATCGAGGCGTAGACGATGTTCGAGATCGACGGAACCAGCGCCGAAACCAGCATGCTCCTCTGGGAGGCGAGCGCGCCGGCGAGCGCATTCGGAACGAAGCCGGTGACGCGGATCGCCTCGTGGATGCGCCGAAGCGTCTCAGCAGAGACCTTTGAGGGTTCGGAAAGCGCGCGCGAGACCGTGACCTGCGAGACGCCGGCCATACGGCCGACCGTCTGCATGGTCACCGCCCCTGACGAGCGTCTGCGCCTGGCGCGAGTCGAAGTCTCCTCCACAACCATGTACGACTTATTTCTTCGGACGGCCCGAAAGGCAAGTTTCAACCGGCGGCGAGCTTCTCCGCGCGCTGGCGGCGGCCGATGACGACCGAAACCGCAATCGACGCCACGATCAGGACCCACAGGAAGGCTGCGATCCAGCTCTTGGTGAAGAAGATCGTCAGGTCGCCAAACGACTCCAGGCTCTTGACGAAGTAGATTTCGGCCGAAGGCCCGAGGATGAAACCGATGATGAACGGAGCGGTTTCGAGCCCCAGCTTGACGCCGATCCAGCCCGCGACGCCGAAGAAGAGCAGCGTCCAGACGTCGAACATGATGCCGTAGTTGATTGTATAGGCGCCGATGACGCACATCATCAGGATCACCGGATAGAGGATCGCCTTCGGAATCGCCACCGCCAGCGAGAACCAGCGGATCGCGTAGTACATCATCGCGAACGTGACCAGGTTGGCGAGCAGCATCGCGATGATCATCGAGTTCCACGTTTCCGGATGCTGGCCTATGAACAGGGGCCCGACCTGGATGCCCTGAAGCGCGAAGGCGCCGATCAGAAGGGCAGTGGTCGAATCTCCCGGTATCCCGAGCGACAGCAGCGGCACCAGCGCTCCGCCGGTCAACGCGTTGTTGCTCGTCTCCGAAGCGATGACGCCCGCCGGTTCGCCCTTGCCGAACGTCTCGGGATGCGACGAACTCGTCTTCGCCGCCGTATAGGCGAGGATCGACGCCGCCGACCCGCCGATCCCCGGCAGGATGCCGACGAAGGTGCCGATGCCCGACGAGCGGATGAGATTGATCGTCTGGCCCCGAAATATCGACCACGAGAACTTCGACCTGCCGCCCGACTCCAGTTCCTTGACCGAAGGCCCCTTCGGCATGCCGATCTCGGCCTCCTCCAGCACCGTCGTCAGCCCGAACAGCGCGATCAGCACCGGCAGCAGCGCGAAGCCGCCGTAGAGGATGTCCTCCATGCCGGGCGGGATCAACCGGAAATGGCCGTTGCCGCCATCGGTCACGTCATAGACCCCGACGAGGCTGACAAAGATGCCCAGGAAGCCCGAGAAGATGCCCAGCAGCATGTCGCTCGACAGCGCGCCCATCACCGTCAGCGCGAACAGGATGATCAGGAATTTTTCGACGTAGGAGAAGCGGATCGCGAAATCGGCCAGCCACGGCGTGAACAGATAGAGCGCCGCCAGCGAGATCAGGCCGCCGATCAGTGAACCGATGATGGCGATGCGCATCGCCTGCTCGCCTTTGCCCTGACGGGCCATCTGGAAGCCGTCGAACGTGGTCGCGACCGACGACGGCGTGCCGGGTATGCCGATGAGGATCGCCGGCACCACCCCGCCTGAGATGCCGCCGACATAGAGACCGATTAGCAGGGCGAGGCCGTTCTCGAGCCCAAGCGAGTAGGTCATCGGCAGGCAGACGGCCACCGCCATCGTCGCCGTCAGGCCGGGAATGACGCCGAAGACGATACCGATAGCCGTTCCGCCGGCGATCAGCAGCACAAACAGAGGCGTGACGAAACCGAACAGTTCCATTGGGTTCTCCCTGTCAGGGCAGCGTCAGGAAGAAGACGTGCGCGAACACCCACCACACCAGCACGGGCGCGGCGACCGCCACCACGCCAAGCACGATGACGGCGGACCTTGTACGCTCCTGCAGGTAGAGCAGCCCGCTGAGCGCCACGAACGGGATGGAGCAGATTAGGAAGCCCATGCCCGTGTTGGGCCAGATGTCACCGACAGGGACCATCAGCAGGAAATAAACCAGCGTCAAAGCGATCGTCCCGAAGAAGCGCGGCTTGTCCATCGCCGCCAAGGTCTGCGACCAGTACCGGCCGGCGCCAGCGATCGCCTGCCGGCGCGTGATGAGAATGGCCATCCCCAGCGCAAGCAGAATGCCGCCGATCAGTGTCGGAAACACCAGGTGCGAGGTCTGGAAATCGATCGTGACGCGCGTAAAATCGCCCATCTGCCGTGTGCTCCTCCATGCGCGAGCAGCGTCCGGCCTGCGTGCAGGCCGGACGAAAGACTATACCCCTAGAGCAAGCCGCCCAATTGGCGGCTCGCTCCAGCTTTTTGTTTTCGCATCGGTTTTGCCGAAAACCGGCATCCACTTTTCGGCCCGATGCTCTAGCCCTTCAGCTTCTCGATGATCGAGGCCACCGTATCCCGCTTGGACGTCAGATGCGCCTTCGCCTCGGCCTGAGGCAGGTAGTTGGGGATGAAAAAGGCCTTGGCCTGCCGCTTCTGGATCTCGCCGGCGGCGTAGATTTCCTTCAGCGCGGCGTCGATCTCGGACGCCATGGCGGCGTCCATCTCCTTGTTGAACAGCAGGAAAAACTCCTTGTCGAACGTGAAATCCTTGCTGCCGTCGAGCGTGACGCTGGTCTGGGGGCTGGTGAATTTGAGCATTTCTTCCCGGCTCGTTCCACCCATCCCCGCCTCGGGGGCCTGCGCCAATGTCTCGGGACGCGCGGTGATCCAGACGAAGCGCATCGCGGTGCGGTCGTCTTCCGGCAGTTGCGTGAACTGCTCGTTGGCCTGGATCGAACCGTTGATCACGTCGGCCAGGTCGTCCCACATCGCCTGGTTCTTGTCGGCCTGCGAGCCGGTGTTGACCGCCACGATGTTGGCTTCCGATCCCGGATTGCGCACGCGGGCAGCATTGCGCATGCCGGTGAAACCGATCTCCGAGACGCCGCCAGGCTGGATGGCGACGCGAACCTTCTCGCCTTTTGCGGCTGCCGCGAAAACGTCCTCCATCGACTGATAGGGGGACTTCTTGGGAACGAGGAAGCAGTCGCCGGGGTTGATCGCCACAGTCGGTCCGATCGCGAAATCGGCGAAGGCATCGGGGACGCCCGGCACTCCGTAGAGATAGGAGAGGTAAATCTGGTCGTGGTGCAGCATGATCGTCGTGCCGCGGGAATCGCGGCCGGTGGCGTTCAGCGCCTCACTGGTGCCCACCGGGTCGACGCGAATGTTCACGCCCAGCTTCTGCCCCAGCGCTTCGGCGGCGATCGACGAGTTTTGGTAGGTGTCGCCGCCCGTCGAAGTCGAACCGATGACCATTCGGATGTTGCGCGGCAGGCTCTGCGCACGCGCGACGAACGGGCTCGCCAGCGCGACGGCGGCCCCGGCTCCTGTTGCGAGAAGGGATCTGCGGGTCAGTTTCATGATGTCCTCCCTGGGCCGCGGAACCCGCGGCGCGATCTCAGGGTCGCGCGGCAATCTCCCACTGCCGCACAACCCGCTCCCATGCGCATCTATGTTAGCGCATACATCCTCATGCACGAAAACGAGCGTTTCTGTCAACCGTACCGACATTGGCGGGTAGAAATTCTGTTCTACGCGGACGCACCAAATTGACAAACATGAATGTTACCGCATACATCGAGCGATACGCGTGGAGGATGTCATGCCCGACGACAACCGCAGAACACCGGCGTCGCTGCGGTCGGCGCGCTGGTTTGCGCCGGACGATCTGCGCAGCTTCGGCCACCGGTCGCGGCTGATGCAGCTCGGTTATTCCGAGGAGGATTTTCGCGACAGGCCGGTGATCGGGGTTCTCAACACCTGGTCGGAGCTCAACTCCTGCCACGCGCATTTTCGCGAGCGGGCGCAGGACGTGAAGCGCGGCGTCGCTCAGGCGGGCGGGTTCGCCGTCGAATTGCCTGCACTGTCGGTCGACGAGAGCTTCACCAAGCCGACCTCGATGCTCTATCGCAACATGCTGGCGATGGAGACGGAGGAGATGATCCGCTCGCATCCGCTCGACGGCGTGGTGCTGATGGGCGGGTGCGACAAGACCACGCCGGGGCTGGTGATGGGCGCGCTCAGCGCCGGTGTGCCGATGATCTTCCTTCCCGCCGGCCCGATGCTGCGCGGCAACTACGCCGGCAAGACGCTGGGCTCCGGTTCGGATGCCTGGAAATTCTGGGACGAGAGGCGTGCGGGCAAGATTTCGGATGACGAGTGGACGGGTATCCAGGGCGGCATCGCGCGGTCGGCCGGCGTTTGCATGACGATGGGCACGGCCTCGACGATGACCGCGATCACGGAAGCGCTGGGGCTATCGCTGCCGGGCGCTTCCTCGATACCCGCCGTCGATTCGGACCACCAGCGCATGTCGGCAGCATGCGGACGGCGCATCGTCGACATGGTTTGGGACGACCTCACCCCCGATAAGATCGTCACCGCGGCAGCCGTCAGGAACGCGGCTATCGTCGCGATGGCCACCGGCTGTTCGACGAACGCCGTGGTTCACCTCATCGCGATGGCGCGCCGCGCCGGCGTGCCGCTGACTCTCGACGATCTTGACGCGCTCGGCCGTGCCACCCCGCTCATCGCCAACGTCCGCCCCGCCGGCAAGGACTACCTGATGGAGGATTTTTACTACGCCGGCGGCCTCCGTGCGCTGATGGCGCAATTAAGCGAGCGGCTCGACCTTTCCACGCTGACGGTCACCGGCAAATCGCTCGGCGAAACGCTCGAGGGCGCGCAGGTGTGGAACGACGACGTGATCCGCTCGCTGTCCAACCCGGTCTATTCAGAAGGGTCGCTCGCCGTGCTGCGCGGCAACCTCTGCCCCGATGGCGCCGTCATCAAGCCGGCCGCCTGCGACCCTCGATTCCATATTCACGAAGGCCCGGCTCTTGTCTTCGACAGCTATCCGGCGATGAAGGCGGCGATCGACGACGAAAATCTCGACGTCACGCCGGACCACGTGCTGGTGCTGAGGAACGCCGGCCCGCTCGGCGGACCGGGTTTTCCCGAATGGGGCATGCTTCCGATCCCCAGGGCGCTGATCAGAAAGGGTCACCGCGACATGCTGCGCATCTCCGATGCGCGGATGTCGGGAACCTCTTACGGAGCGTGCGTGCTTCACGTCGCGCCGGAGGCCTACATCGGCGGGCCGCTTGCGCTGCTGCGGACAGGCGACATCGTGCGGCTGGATTTGCCGAACCGGCGCCTGGACATGCTGGTGGCCGACGACGAACTGGCGCGACGCCGGGCCGAACGGTGTCCTCCGGCGCCGCATTTCGAACGGGGCTGGGGCTGGATGTTCTCGCGTCATGTGACGCAGGCCGACAAAGGTTGCGACTTCGACTTCCTCGAACGCGATTTCGGCGCTTCAACCGGCGAACCGGACATCTTCTGAAAGGCCAGGCATGACATTTTCCCTCGACAAGGCGCTGACCGGCATATCGGGCATTCTGGTTACGCCTTACGACAAACGCGGCGACGTCGCGCCCGAACGGCTTTCCCCGATCCTCGGCAGGGCGCTCGACGCCGGCGTGCACATGCCGGTGGTCAACGGCAACACCGGCGAGTTCTATGCGCTGACAACCGACGAGGCGGTGACGATGGCGCGTGAGGTCGTCTCGATGGTAGCCGGCCGCGCGCCGGTGCTCGCGGGCGTCGGCCGGGGCATCCGTGACGCGCGAAAGCTGGCGAAAGCATCCGCCGAGGCCGGAGCCGCGGCGCTGATGGTGCACCAGCCGCCCGACGCATTCGTCGCGCCGCGAGGGCTGGTCGATTACCTGAACGCGGTGGCCGACGCGTCGGGCGGCCTGCCCATGATGCTCTATCTGCGCAACGACACGATCGGCACGCGCGCCATCGCCGAGCTGTGCGGCCTTCCAGGCGTCAAGGGCGTGAAGTGGGCGACACCGAACCCGCTGCGCCTGGCGGAAGCGCGGGCCGCCTGCGACCCGTCGATCGTATGGGTGGGAGGGCTCGCCGAGGTCTGGGCGCCGGTTTTTTATGCCGTCGGCGCGCGAGGGTTCACCTCCGGGCTGATAAACGTATGGCCCGAACGGTCGGTCGCGATCCATGCCGCACTCGATGCCGGCGAATTCGAGAAGGCGAACGCGCTCATCGATGGAATGCGAGTCTTCGAGGACATCCGCGCGGAGGAGATGGGCGGCGCCAACGTGACCGGCGTAAAAGCGGCGCTGATCGCGCAGGGCCTTGGCTGCGGACCGACGCGCCCGCCCTCGGCCTGGCCGCTCACTTCGGCGCAGCAGGCGAGGCTCGACGCCTTTTTAGTCGCGAACCGCCTTGCGGCTGGAAATCCCAACTGAATTGCGAATTGCCTTCCGCCCACACCGGCGACCGGAGAAACCACGGCGCTTGCAGTGCCAGCACCTGAATTGAGGAAGCGAACATGGACGAGAAACTGCGCGAAAAACTGATGGGCGTTTCCGTCGCCACCCTGGCCACAGCGCTGTTCAAGCGCGGCCTGCGCAACCAGGTAATCCAGGGCGTGGGTCCGCTGCAGCGAAAAGGCCGCAACATGGTCGGGCCGGCCTTTACGCTGCGCTACATCCCCGCGCGCGAGGACCGCAACCAACTCACTGAATTCCGCAAGCCGGATCATCCGCAGCGCGTCGCCGTCGAAACCTGCCCGGCGGGCCACGTGCTCGTCATGGACAGCCGCAAGGATCCCCGGGCGGCATCCGCGGGCGACATCCTGGTGACGCGCCTGATGGTGCGCGGGGTCGCCGGCGTCGTTACGGACGGCGGGTTCCGCGACGCCGCGGTGATCGGCGGACTCGATATCCCGGCCTACCATACGCGGCCGTCCAGCCCGACCAATCTCACTATGCACGAGGCATTGGACCTGAACGTGCCGATCGGTTGCGGTGACGTGGCTGTGTTCCCCGGAGATATCGTGGTTGGAGACGATGATAGCGTCATCGTCATTCCGCGGGAAATCGCCGGCGAGGTGGCGGATGAGGCGGCTGAGATGACGGTCTACGAGGATTTCGTGGTCGAACAGGTCAAGGGGGGCGTTCCGATAATCGGGCTCTATCCCTGCACGCGAGACGAACACGCCGAAAGGTTCAAAACGTGGCGCGCCGAGCGCGGCCGATAGGCGTTGCCCGCGCAACCGGTCTGCGGGCGTTGGAGAGAAACACTCTCGAAACAAAACCGCCGGATGCGCCATCCGGCGGTCGTATTTTCGTTATGACACCTTAATGCTCGAAATGTCCGCACACGGTGCGTGGCGAACTATCGCGCTTCGACAGATCTCTTGCGGGCAGCTCCGTCGATCACGTCAGCGACGACCTTTGGCTGGGTCATAAAGACTGCATGGCTTGCCGCGACCTCCGTGATTGTCGCCCCGATGCGCTTTGCCATCGCTTGCAACATACGCTGGTCGAAGGCCTTGTCGTCGGTTGCAATCACTGCCCAGCTCGGCTTGCTTCGCCAGGCGGCATGCTCGAGCCGGGTTGCGAAGGCGGACATGTTTATCGGCACCTGAGAGTCCCGCATGAAAGCGGCATCCGCGTCCGTCGTGTCGTTGGCGAAGCCAATCTTGAACTTTTCGGGAGAAACGAAGCCGAAGCCGTCCGCGGTGGTTTCGATGACGAATTCAGGCGGGGTCTGAAAACCCTCGTACTGCTGCGCAGTCGTCTCTCCGGCATCCGGCGACAAGGCCGATACGTAAACCAGGCCTGTGACGTTTGAATGGGTGCCTGCTTCCGTTATCACGGTACCGCCCCAGGAATGTCCCACAAGGACCGCAGGTCCATCCTGACGGTCAAGAATGCGTTTGGTGGCGGCAACGTCGTCCGCTAGCGAGGTAAGCGGGTTATGGACGATCGACACGCGATAGCCGCGGGCGGTCAGTTCGTCATAGACGCCGCGCCAACCCGATCCATCAGCGAACGCGCCGTGCACCAGCACCACGTTCCGGACGGTCTGGTTGTCGGGAATTATCTCGGCAGAGTGCGCGGCCGTGGCTGCGGCAATTCCTGCGACAGCGGCAGTTGCGGCCAGAAGGTTTGTCGTCCTGGAAGTCATGCTGATCTCCTCTTGTTTGTAGGATAATGATTATCGCGATATGTTTCTCTCTACGGTTCCAGCCGCGATATGTCCAGCATAATTTTTATCGCGATATTCTTTTTTGCGATCGGGTAGGCTATATCGAGTCCAAGGAGAGCCACCCATGCCGCCGAAAAAACTCAACAACCCATTGCCGCTCGACGATCAGCTCTGTTACGCGATCTACTCTGCCGGCATGGCCATCCAGAGAGTGTACAAACCACTGCTGGACGATTTGGGCCTGACCTATCCCCAATACCTCGTACTCAATGTCCTCTGGCGCGAGGACAAGCTGACCGTTGGCAGCATCGCCGAAAGGCTGGCGCTGGAGTCGAGCACTCTGACGCCCTTGCTCAAACGGCTCGAAGCGGCAGGACTTCTGCGCCGGACACGGAATCCCGCGAACGAGAGGCAGGTCGTGGTTGCGCTGACTGACAGGGGACGCGAACTCAGATCTCGTGCAGGCTGCCTTGCTGACGCTCTGCTTTCCTCCTCAGGACAAAGCCCAGCGCATCTCAACCAGATCAACCGTGACGTCAGGGAGCTGCGTGACGCGATCTATGAACATACGGGCGTCTGGAGGAGCACGGCCTAAGCCGGCAAGCATGGGAGGCTTTTTTTACACTGTAGGCACGGTTCCTCCGTCGATTACGTACTCCGCACCCGTGATCGAAGAGGCACGATCGGAAGACAGAAAGGCAACTAGATTGGCGATCTCGGCCGGGCTTGACGGGCGACCGAGGGGGATTCCACCGAGGGAGGCCATTATCTTCTTCTTGCCGCCTTCAATGTCGGTGCCTGCCTCATCGGCGAGACGTCGGGCGAGCTTGACGGAAGCCTCGGTTTCTATCCAGCCCGGAGACACGCGAACGACACGCACGCCTTTCGGCGACACCTCCTTGGAGAGGCTTTTGCTGTAGGTCGACAGCGCCGCCTTCGCCGCGGCGTATGCGGTCGTGGCTTCCGGCAGGGGGAGCAGCCTCTGGATGGAAGAGACGTGGATCACCACGCCGCTGCCCTGCGCGATCATTCCCGGTATCAGTTCTCGGTCGAGCCGCACGGCGGGAAACAGGTTGAGATCGAGTTCCTTGTGCCAATCACTTTCGCCAAGCGCCGAGAAGCCGCCGGCCGGCGAGGAAGAACCGCCGAGCATGTGAACGATGAGATCGACGCCGCCCAACTGCCCCCTGACTGCCTTGGCGACCGCAAAGCAGCCTTCGCTGGTGGTGAGGTCGGCAGCCACGAAGAGGTCCGCCGAAGAACTTGCGGGGAACGAGCGGGCCGTCGTCAGCACCCGCGCGCCGAGTTTGCGAAACAGGTCGACGGTCGCCGCCCCGGCTCCCCTTGTGCCGGAGGTGATCAGGGCGCGCTTGCCTGAGAGATTCAGGAAGTCGCTCATGCACCGATCTCCAAGGCTGCGATCTTGTCGCCCATCAGACGGAAAACGTAGGTGAGATTTGCAGGGCTGCCGGGAAATTCACCGGTGACCATGGCGATCACCTTCGTTCCATGCTCGTCGGTAAGGGCCTCGAGCGGCTCGACGACGTGCCGATACCTGGCTTTCGAGTATTCCCACCAGCTGCCGATGGCATAGTGCCCGGAGTGGGAGCGGCCCTCGTCATGGATAGCGGCGCTCGGCGCGAAACAGGCCAGCAGAGCCTCGCAGTTGTTCTTCCGATCCGCTTCGAAATATGCCTGGATCGCCTGAGGCAGTTGCATCTCTCATCTCCTCTTGGGGTTGTTCGCTCCACAAGTAGGCGTATTCCGGTGTTCGGATAATTGGGATAAACATGGATGTCGAATTGCGGAAAGTGGGATAATGGCGAGGCCTGGCCTTCACGATCTGGAAGCTGTCGTAGCCGTTGCTCGCAGATCCTCTTTCCGCGGCGCGGCGCTTGAACTGGGAATGTCGACGACTGCCCTTAGCAATGCCGTCGGCAAGCTGGAGGCCCACCTTGGCGTTCGCTTGTTCAACCGAACCACACGCAGCGTATCCCTGTCGGATGCCGGTCGCCTGTTCGTCGAGAACGTCGGTCCTGCGTTGCAGGACATCCACGGTGCCATGGATGCAGCGCGCTCAAAGCAGGCAAACCCCACGGGAACGCTCCGCATCAATTCCTATGCCACTGCCGCGCGAGAAATCCTTTCACCCCTGCTTCTGGAGTTCATCAGGCGTTACCCGCAGGTCCATATCGATCTGGTCACCGAGGGACGGCTCTTGGACATCGTCGCGGAAGGCTTCGACCTGGGCGTGCGTCGCGCCACCCTCGTGCCGAGTGACATGATTGCGATCTCGCTGGGTCGGCCGCAGAGAAATGTGGTCATAGGCTCGCCCGACTATTTGAAAAGCTATGGTACGCCTTCCACGCCGACTGACCTGCTTCAACATCGGTGTATCCGTATCCGGCTGCCGAATGGCGCGCTCTTTCGCTGGCGCTTCGAGAAGCATGGGGAACCGCTATTGATCGATGTGAACGGACCGATGACTTTGGATGAGGCAAGCCTGTCCCGCGGCACCGTGCTAGAAGGTGTGGCGCTGGGCTACGTAATGGAACGTGACGTGCGCGAGGATATTGAGGCAGGGCGGCTGATCAGTGTTCTGAAGGAGTGGCTGCCGCCTTCCGACGAACTCTGCATCTATTACCCGGGACGACGGAATCCATCCGCGGCGCACAGAGCATTCGTTGAGCTGGCACGGGAACTCGGATCAAAAGGCCGAAACACGGCTGTATAAGCGCCGTTCCGCTTTGCGCCGCGAAATCGGAACCCGCGTTGCTATTTGCTGGAAGCGGTCATGGTGGTGAATTGCGCGCCAACAGTGTGCACCGAATTTTTGATTTGGCTATTTAGCCGTCGCGCCAGGACGCACTAGCTGAGATGCGGTGACTGCCCGAGATTCAGCCGTGCAGCCATGTTGACCAGTTCGGGAAGGGAACCGGCCTTCATCTTTCGCATAACCTGGCCGCGATGGGCTTTTACTGTGATCTCGCTGATGCCGAGCTCGAAGCCAACCTGCTTGTTCAACAGTCCCGTTACGACCAGCGCCATCACCTCCGCTTCGCGGTGACTGAGTGATGAATAGCGCTCACGGAGCACTTGCTTGTCCAACTCGTTCGCACGTGCAGCCCGGCTACGTTCAAGTGCGTACTCGACGGCCGTCATGAGCACGTCGTCCCCAAACGGCTTGGTCAGGAATTCTACGGCTCCAGCCTTCATCGCTTTGACTGTCATCGGCACGTCGCCGTAGCCGGTGACGAAGATAATCGGCATGTCGGTTCGCTCGACGGAAACAAGTTGTTGCAAGTCGAGCCCGCTGAGATCGGGAAGGTTGACGTCAAGAATCAGACAATTCGGAACCAGGGCTCGGGGCCGAGAGAGAAATTCCTGCGCCGATGAGCAGGGCTCCGGATGGAAGCCCGCTGAACGGATGAGCAATTCCAGCGATTCACGCACAGAAATGTCGTCGTCAACGACGAATACGACAGGCGTTTCGTGTGACATGATGCCGGCCTTGCCCTTGCTCGGTGCAGTTGCCAAATCCGTGTGTGCGGAAGTATCCGTTGCGGATCGGCATAGCAAGTCGCGTTCAATCATTAGCGAAGGCCAGGTTGAGCGCTTTCTGCAGGGCTGTGTCGCTAAACGGCTTGGATAGGCATTCTACCGCACCCTTTTTTAAAAGGTCCGGCCGCGCGGTCTCACAACTCTGCGCCGTAATGTAGATGATTGGGATAGCCTGGCCCCGGCGCGCCAACTCTCGTTCGAGATCAGGCCCCGTCATGCCGGGCATGCTGATGTCAAGCACCAGGCACTCGGTCTCGTTGATGATGCCTGACCGCAGAAACTGCTCCGCCGAAGAGAACGCTTCGGCACGGAAGCCGAACTCGCTCAACAGGTCGGGCAGGGACTCGCGCACGGATTCATCGTCATCGACGATCGACACGAGTGGGCGGCGAGCGTTCATGAAAAACCTCGTTGGATTGAGGCGCTGCTGCTGGTCGGCGCCGATATGGCGCCAGACGGATGGGCAGGTGGTGGTTCTGCGCGTAGATATTCGTGGATCGAAAACGAGAAGGTCGATCCAGGACCGACATTCGCCTCCGCCCAAAGCCGCCCGCCATGGCTTTCGACGATGGAACGACTGACGGACAGGCCTATTCCCATGCCCTCGGCTTTGGTCGTGTAGAAGGCTTCGAAAAGCCGCTCCGCACCCTGAGCATCGAACCCGATTCCGCTATCCCGCACGAAAAGGTGCACCTTACCGTCCTCCCCGAGCCGAGTGCCAAGCACGACAAGTCTTGGTCGATCGTCGACGGCGACCATCGCGTCGGATGCGTTGCGCAACAGGTTCATGATGACCTGTTGCAGTTGGACCCGATCGCCGCCGACGAGCGGGAGTCCGTCTGCAAGCTGGGTCTGAAGGAGCACCTTGTTGCGCTGAAGGTCTCCGGAAAACAATGCGACCACCTCTGCCGCAGCGTTGTTGAGATCGATCGGTTCAACTAACGTGGCCCTTTTGGCGAACAGCGCGCGAAGCCGGGCGATCACATCAGCCGCGCGGTTGCCATCCCTGATTGTGCGCCGCGCAGTTTCCCGCGCGCCGTCAACGTTAGGCGGGTCGGCCGCCAGCATGCGAAGGCAGGTGCCGGCGTTGGTGACGATGCCCGAGAGCGGTTGGTTCACTTCGTGTGCAATCGACGCGGTCAACACACCCAAGCTCATAGTCCGCGTAGCTTGTGCAAGTTCGGATCGGATTTTCTCCAGCGCCTCTTCGGAGCGCCGCCGTTGTGTGATGTCAAGAACCGCGCCGACATACTCGATGGGGCCGGAATCGTTGTGTGCGCGGTGGGCGATCAAGTGCAGGTGCTTGACCGACAGGTCGGGCAAGAGAATCCGGTGCTGGTATTCAAAGTCGCTATCACCGCGCAGCGCCCGTTCAACCATGTCCCCCATCAGAGGCAGGTCTTCGGGATGAACTCGGCTGGCTATTCTTTCGAGCGTTACGAGCGTACCCGGCTCGAACTCGAAGATGCGGTAAAGAGGCTCGGACCAGGTGATCTTGCCCGTTGCGACTTGCCAGGACAAATTCCCCATGCGGGCAAGGTACTGACCCTCCGACAGGAACGCTTCGCTGCGCTTGAGCGCGTCTTCCGCACGCTTTCGCCCGTGGATGTCGGTATGCGTGCCGTACCATTTGACGATGTTTCCGGCTTCGTCGCGCAGGGGATTGGCCCGAAACAGGAACCACCGATACTTGCCGTCGAAGCGGCGGAGGCGCGCCTCCGCTTCCCCCGACTTGCCTGACGCCAATATGGCCTCCCATGTGGCGGCAAGCCGGTCCACGTCGTCGGGATGGACAGCCGCAGTCAAGTCCCAATACTCGGACAATGGACCGGCCGGCTCCCAATCCTTCGACTGGCCAATGGAGAGGCCGACATAGTGGAGATAATGCTGGTTGAAGAATTCAGGTGACCCGTCAGGACGAGCCGACCATGCCATCACAGGTATGGTGTTGATGATGAGGCCAAGATCGTGCCTGCTCGCAAGCAGGGCCTCTTCGGCGCGCCTCTGGTCGTCAATGTCTATGCCGACCGAATACCAACGGATGACGCGTCCGTTTTCGTCGCGATGGGGCACGCGGCGAGATGTGTGCCAGCGATATTGTCCATCGGCGCGCCTAACCCGCACGTCAATGGTAAGCGGCTCGCCGCTTTCCAGTGCAACTCTCCACGCCGCATCGTTGCGCTCTACATCATCTTGATAGAAATGCGGAAATGTCTTCCCAGATGGACCTGTGGCGTCCTCAAGCGTCAGGCCCATGTAGTCTTGCCACGTCTGGTTCACGAAAGTGCGCGTTCCGTCCGGACTGTATGTTGCAACGAATACGGGGATCGTATCGATCGTCTGCCGAATATCTCGCTCTGCGGCGGTCAGCCTCGCCTCGTCCTGCCGAAGCGTTTCTTCGGCGCGTTTCCTTTGATCGATGTCGGTGTTGATCGCATACCACTCGACGATACGACCAACATCGTCACGCAGCGGACTGCAATGGATCACGAACCATCGGTATTGGCCGTCGGCGCGCCGCATGCGCGCTTCTATTTCGCCGGGATCCCCGGAAGCCAGTATCGATCGCCAACTCTCGGTCAGGTTCGGCAAGTCTTGCGGGTCGATCGCAGCCTGCCACCCGGAGAAGCGGACCTGATCAAGATCGAGCCCCGTATAGTCTGACCAGCGTCGATTGACGAAGTCGGCATGCCCGTCCGGTTTCGCGGTCCACACCATAGCCGGAAGTGCATCCAAAACGCGGCTCTGCTCGATCTCCATTGCGGTCCTTTCGCGATTATCGCGTGCCGTGACAATGCGCCGGCGTGATAGCGGCGTCCATTGTGCCTTGGTGTCGGTCCGACGGGACGATGAGGCATCGCCGGGCCAATACAAAGGTATCGCCGATACCATCGTGCAATAGATTTGCCTCGCCTGACAGTCGATCTGTGTGCCGTCCAAAAGCATCAGCAAACAGGGAGGGTGTCATGTCGGCACGGTCACTTACTCGGCGCGAAATTCTTGTTGCGACCGCCGCCGCCGGGGCCGTGGGCCTGCTTCCGGGAACGCTTAACGCTGCAGCCACCAGCAGTTCGATCCGTCCGTTCACGGTCAACATCCCGCAGGAAGCGATTGACGAGCTTCGCCGGCGCATCATGGCGACACGGTGGCCTGACCAGGAGACAGTCGCCGATCGGTCGCAGGGCATTCAGCTCGCACGATTGCAGGAGATCGTCCGCTACTGGGGAACCGAGTACGACTGGCGCAAGGCTGAGGCAAAGCTGAATGCCCTGCCGCAGTTCATGACCGAGATCGACGGGCTCGATATCCACTTCCTGCACATTCGGTCGAAGCAACCCAACGCCCTGCCGCTGATCATGACGCATGGTTGGCCCGGCTCCGTCTTCGAACTGCTCCAGACGGTCGGCCCGCTCACGGACCCCGCGCAGCATGGCGGCAAGCCTGAGGATGCCTTCGACCTGGTGCTGCCCTCGATGCCCGGCTACGGATTCTCCGGCAAGCCGCGCGGCGTGGGCTGGAATCCAGACCGCATCGCAAGTGCCTGGACCGAACTGATGCAGCGCCTGGGCTACGACCACTTTGTTGCCCAGGGCGGCGACTGGGGCGCGCCCGTTTCCAGCGCGATGGCACGCCAGGCGCCAAAGGGATTGCTTGGCATCCACATCAATTTGCCGGCAACGATACCGGCGGACGTGGCCGCAGTCCTTGCCGCCGGCGGGCCGGCGCCAGCCAGCCTCACCGAGAAGGAAGGTGTCGCGTTTGGTTCGCTCGAAACCTTTTACAAGAAATATCGGGCCTACGCGGCAATGATGGGCACGCGGCCTCAGGCGATCGGCTACGCATTGACGGATTCGCCGGCCGGGCTCGCCGGCTGGATGTACGATTACAACAACGGCGAACCCGAGCGCCTGCTCAGCAAGGACGAGATGCTGGACGACGTCACCCTGTACTGGCTGACGAACAGCGCGACTTCGGCGGCCCGGCTCTACTGGGAGACGATGGGCCAGAGTGTCCTTCTCGCAGCGGCGCAGAAAACCTCCGATATCGGGCTCCCGGTCGCCATCTCGGTATTCCCCGAAGAGGTCTATCGAGCGCCCGAGACCTGGGCCCGCCGCGCCTATCCCAACCTGATCTACTTCAAGGAAGTGAACAAGGGCGGACACTTCGCCGCCTGGGAGGAGCCGGAACTCTTCTCGGCCGAACTGCGCGCCGCGTTCAGGTCTCTGCGGCCGGCACACTAATACTCAAACCGCGAACGCCAAAGGAAAATAGCCATGAAAACGTTTCGAATGATCGCGGCGGCGACGCTTTTCGCCGGTGCTGTTCTCACGCCGTTGCTAGCGCAAACCGAAGAGGCACAATTGCCCGGTGTTGGGCGCACCGACTTGCTGCGGGCGGACCTCGGCACCCCCGGACGTGAAGTCATTCAGGTGCTTGTCGAATTCGCACCGGGCGTGACGGCGCCTTGGCACGCGCATCCTGGCGAAGAGATCGCCTATGTCGTCGAGGGCCAGCTGGAGTACACGCTCCAGGGTAAGCCGCCGCTGACACTCAACGCCGGCGATACGCTCTTTATCCCCCAGGGAACAAGCCACACGGCCAAGAACGTGGGCAGCGGCAAAGCGCTCGAGCTCGCTACCTACATCGTCGAAAAAGGAAAGCCGCTCGTGGCGCTGGATGAATAGCGCCTAGCACCCAGCGAAGCATGCGCACGTCAACACAACCAACGGGAAATAGGAGACCATCATGAACCAGGCTGTTATTGCACGAGATGTCGCGTCCTCCACGCAGGCGACAGACATGAAGCTCGAGGTCGTCGTTATCCCAATCTCGGATGTCGAGCGTTCCAAGCGCTTCTACGGCGAGCTGGGCTGGCGGCTTGACGCCGACTTTGCCGTCGGGGACGACTTTCACGCCGTTCAGTTCACGCCCCCAGGTTCGCCGAGCTCGATTCACTTCGGAAAGGGGATCACGTCGGCCACCCCGGGATCGGCTCGAGGACTGTATCTGGTCGTCTCGGACATCGTCGCAGCGCGTGCCGAGCTCATCGCTCACGGTGTCGAGGTGGGCGAGATCTTCCACCGCGCCGGGCCTGGAAAGCCTGTGATCAGCGGTCCGGATCCGGAGCGCCGCAGCTATTTCACATACGCGACATTCAGCGATCCCGACGGCAATGAATGGCTGCTGCAGGAAGTCACCACCCGGTTTCCCGGCCGGATCGACACCAACATGACGAGTTACGCTTCTGAGGCCGATCTGGCCTCTGCGATGCGGCGGGCATCTGAGGCTCATGGCGAGCACGAGAAGCGCAATGGCGGCCAACGCGATGAGAATTGGCCGGACTGGTACGCCAAGTACATGGTGGCGGAGCAGGCGGGCAAGCCGCTGCCGCTCTAAGCAGCAACCCAAATCGGGTGAGCGGGACGGGTCGCCGTCCCGCCGCCCAGCTCAACCGGCGATCCAAGCCTGGTTTGCCGCTGATGTTTCACGCGCTGTTGCCGGCGCAATCGAATGGGAGAACGATCATGACGCACTCCAAAATGGGCATCGCGATGGTGACCGGCGCCTCGGCCGGGATCGGAGCGATCTACGCCGACCGGCTGGCGCGCCGCGGCTATGACCTCATTCTCGTGGCGCGCAGCCAGGAGAGGCTGGACGAAGTGGCCAAGCGCATCGCCGGCTCAACGAATTGCAACGTCAGCGCCGTTGCCGCTGACCTCAACGACAAGGCGGATCTGGGCCGGATCGAGACCTTGCTCGGCGCCGATCCCGCCATCACGATGTTGGTCAATAACGCTGGCATCGGCGCCGTCGCGCCGCTCCTGGAATCCGACATCGACAAGATGCAAGCGATGATCGGGCTCAACATCACGGCGCTGACCCGCCTGACTTATGCCGCGGCTCCCGCCTTTGTGGCGCGCGGCGGCGGCACAATCATCAACATCTCGTCAGCGGTCGCCATCGCGCCGGAAATCCTCAACGGTGTCTATGGCGCGACGAAAGCCTTTGTGCTCGCTTTCAGCCTGTCGCTCCACAAGGAGCTTGCGGACAAGAGGCTGCGCATCCAGGCGGTTCTGCCCGGCGCCATCGCCACCAACTTCTGGGACGTGTCAGGAGGTTCGCTCGACGATCTGCCGAGCAAGGCGATCATGCAGTCCGATGACCTCGTGGACGCGGCCCTTGCCGGCCTCGACCAGGGCGAGTTGGTGACTATTCCCTCGCTTCCCGACGTAGCCGACTGGCACGCCTATGAAGCGGCCCGGCAGAAACTCATCCCGAACCTTTCGCTCAAGACCTCGCCGGCGCGGTACGGCGTCGCCGTGGCTGCGTAACCAAACTCAATGAGTCAGCCTGAGTAAAGACGGGTTTGTATTCCCGACACGGCGGCGTGTGCTCCTACATGACGCCGAGGGGATCGCAAACCAAGCATTCGCACCTATCACGGTCGACGTGTCCGATGTGACGATCGACCGAAGATAATCTTCCACCAGGCACCATGCCTTATCAACGGATACAAACCGCTATGACCGAACAGATCGACCTCCATCGACGCCACTTGTTGGGCGTGGCCGTCACCACCGTCGCGGCCGCTCAGTTTGCCATGACGGGCTCGGCAAATGCGCAGTCCAGCATTACGAAACCGGACGCCAGCACAATCGAACCACCAGCAAACACGTCGTTCGGTCCGTTGAAGCAGGTTCAAGCTGGCGACCTCGACATTGGATATGCCGAGGTCGGTCCTGGCAAAGGGTCGGTCGTCATCCTCCTGCATGGATGGCCGTACGACATCCACACCTATGTCGACGTTGCGGCGATCTTGGCGTCGAAAGGTTTTCGGGTCGTCGTTCCATATCTGCGCGGCTATGGCACCACGCGGTTCCTCTCCGACAAAACGCCACGCAATGGCCAGCAGGCGGTGGTCGCGGTTGATGTCATTGCGCTGATGGATGCACTGCAGATCGACAAGGCGATCGTCGGCGGTTGCGACTGGGGCGCACGCACGGCCAACATCGTCGCGGCATTGTGGCCGGAACGCTGCAAGGCCTTGGTCTCGGTCAGCGGTTATCTGATCGGCAGCCAGGAGGCCAACAAGATGGCGCTGCCGCCGAAAGCCGAGCTGCAATGGTGGTACCAATATTACTTCGCCACCGAGCGGGGCCGCGTTGGCTACGGAAAATACAGGCGGGATTTTGCCAATTTGATCTGGCAGCTCGCTTCTCCGCAGTGGAATTTCGACAACGCAACCTTCGAGCGCAGCGCTACCGCCTTCGACAATCCGGATCATGTCGACATCGTAGTACACAACTACCGCTGGCGGCTCGGGTTGGCGGAGGGCGAGCCACAATATGACGAACTGGAGCGGCGACTTGCGAAAGCTCCGGTCATCGCCGTGCCGACGATCACACTGGAGGGCGACGCCAACGGCGCGCCGCATCCCGACCCCAGCGCCTACGCCAAGATGTTCTCCGGCAAATACGAGCACCGGCTCATATCCGGCGGCATAGGGCATAATCTTCCTCAGGAAGCACCGAAGGCATTTGCAGACGCCATAATTCAGGTGGCGAGTCTAGCCTGAGCAAACGGCAATACCACGATACATGATCGAGGGTGCCCAGGGCGAAACTATGAAATCACAACCGCACCGAGCAACAGGCCGGGGCAGTCCCCGGATGTCATCGAGCAGGATACGAAATGAACACTGGCCGCGACCGCTTTCGTCGCCCTTTGCAGTGGCTCCTCGCACCCATTGTGGGGGCAGTAGCGGGCTTGGCTTACGCACTGATGGTCGACGTCGAGGCCGTGCACTCCGCAGTCAGGGGCGTGTTCATCGGAACTCCTATTCTGTTGTATGAGCGCGGCGTTATCTTGCGCCGATGGCGCAATGTGATCCGGCAAGCGGCAACGCCTGTCTTCGTCGTGGCTACGATCGCAACCTGCGTGTTGATGATCTTGATCGGCAACGCTGCCGCCGGCACAGCGCTTCACCATCTCCTCGGCTATATGAGCACCGCTCGCGAAGCCATGGTGATGTCGGAGTCTGGTCTTTTGTATTCACTCGGCGTCTCCACCCTCGTCGCATTCGTGTTCCGACTGCGTGACCTTATCGGGCCAAGCCTGTTCACCAGCCTGCTTCTCGGTCGTTATCACCGTCCCATCAAGGAGGAGCGGATCTTCTGTTCCTCGATGTCAGTGGCTCCACGAAATTCGCGGATCGGTACGGAGATCTGGAGACCCAGGCCTACCTCGGACAGATATTCAACGCACTTGCGTCGCCGGTTCGTCGCTCCCAGGGCTCTATTGACGACTACATCGGCGATTATGGCGGTGGTCACCTGGCCCCTGGATCGCGGCATGCGGGACGCCGCGTGTCTTCGTTGCGTCTTCGACTTCGCGGCGGCCATAAGGGATCAGGCGGCGGCGTGGCAAGCGCGTTTCGGGCAAGTGCCGGAGTTTCGCGCCGTCCTGCATTGCGGGTCGGTGGTTACGGCTGAGATTGGCCTTGAGCGACACAAGATTGCGTATTTCGGCGATGTCGTGAATACCACCGGACGTCTGGAGTCGCTATCCAAGGCTCTCGGTCAACCTATTCTGGTCTCCGCAGATATTCTCGCCGGTATCCGTGTTCTACCTCCACATCTCGTCGCGGAGAACCTCGGATTTCATGTGATTAGAGACCGAGATGAACCGCTTCAGATCTCAGCCGTAAGACTAGCATTGGGAAGCTGATTGGAGTGGCGCCATCATCTCCGTGCATCCACCTGTCTTCGATGCTCCTTTTACGGCCGTCGCTGTCACCCCTGTCCGATTCTGAAGGTCCAGGTTCCGCAGCTGCCGGTCCGTTTCCGCCCCAAACCTGCCAGTCAGCAGCGCGCATTTTGCAGCCAAGTGGAATCACTTGGCGCCGCAGAAATGCGGCTAAGACAAATAGATGGAGCGGGATGCCAGTTCAATTTGAACGTATCCGCTCTAGTCGGGACGGCGATAGGCCACAACCTCGCCAGGCATGCTCAGGCTCTGCAAGGAGCCAGGTGCCGCGCCGCCGATCCAGCCCAGCACCGAGCGGGCGAGTTCGGCGCCGGCCAGCCGGAAGTTCTCGTTGACCACCAGCAATTCCCTGCGGAACAGGTGCAGCAGGTCGGATGACTGCTTGGATACCACGTCGACGTCCCGGCCGAGCTTGAGGCCGACGTCCTCGATACCGGCGACGATGGCGAGTGTCGCGGCAGCGGCGCTGCTGACGAAACCGTCCGGCCTGACGTCGCGGCGCATCAGCTGCGCGGTCCTCATCCTGATCTGCTCGATCGAATGGTCGACCGAAACGGTGTTGAACGGGATCTCGCTGGCGCCGACCTCGCTCAGCGCATCGGTGAAGCCGTTCAGCGTATGACTGTGGTAGGTCAGCTCGACTGGAGGCGCCAGCAGAGCCAGCCTGCGGCGGCCGATGCCGGCCAGGTGGCGCACAGCCTCGGCGGCGAACGCGTAATTGTCGAAATCATGATAGGGGTGGATCAGCCCCATATCGGTGCGGCCGTGCGTGGCGAAGGGGATGCCACGCTCAAGCATGTAACGGGCTCTTGGGTCATTCGGCTGGGTGCGCGAAATGATGACGCCGTCGGCGGAGCCGGTTTCCACAAGATAACGGATCGGGTCCAGGGGATCCTGAGAGCGTGAATAGGGCGTGACGATCAGGTGGTAGGGTGTGTCGGCGATGACTTCCGAGACGCCATAAATGATGTCCGAGACAAAGCTCATGATCTCGCGCTCGGTGTTGAGCACGAGGCTGATGACGTTGGTCTTGCCGGTCCGCAGGCGCACACCGGCACGGTTGGGGCGGTAACCGATCTGCCTGGCGACGAGCTGGACGCGTCGCCTGGTCTCGGCGCCGATCTCGGGCGCGTCCTTCAGCGCCCGCGACACGGTGGTGACGCCCAGCCCGGTCATGAAGGCAAGCGTCTTCAATGTCGGCCTGCCCAGTGCCGAGGCCTCGTCGTCCTTTTCCGTCTGATCTCTGTCCATTCATCCCGCCCGTCAGCCGCATAGCAGTTGCCGTGCAGGTCGGCAATCGGCGATGAACACCCTATACACTGAAACGTTACAGATTGTCACTTGCCATCGCGCAGCGGCCAGCAAAAGCTGGCCTGGATGAGCGGCGGTTCGTTCGGCGCAAAGTCGGTGTGCGTCGGCAAGGCTTGCCTGCTGAGCAAGGTTTCGCTGAATTTCACGCATTGCAGCATCATTCTTGCAAGGCAACCTGCCTTGCTGCGGTGCAGTAGGCGGACATTGCGCGGCGGGTTTGTTCGCGGCTCGAAAAAAATGCCGAGCTGCTCCTGTTCGGGGGTTGCGCGCCTCCAACAATTGCCGTATCGAAAATCTGTAACGTTTCAGATTCTGGGAGGAGCCGAAATGCGATACCAAATCATGACCGCTGCGTTGGCAGTGACAACCGCGCTCGCCGCCCCGGCGGCAGCGACGGATCTGGAAGTCACCCATTGGTGGACTTCAGGCGGCGAGGCGGCGGCGGTCGCCGAATTCGCCAAGGCGTTCGACGCGACAGGCAATCATTGGGTCGACGGCGCCATCGCCGGCTCCGGCGGCACGGCGCGGCCGATCATGATCAGCCGCATCACTGGCGGCGACCCTATGGGCGCCACCCAGTTCAACCACGGAAGGCAAGCGGAAGAATTGGTGCAGGCCGGTCTGATGCGCGATTTGACCGAGCTCGCCACCAGGGACAAGTGGGCGGAAATCGTCCAGCCGAAGAGCCTGCTCGATGGCTGTACCCTCGACGGCAAGATCTATTGCGTGCCGGTCAACATTCACTCCTGGCAGTGGCTGTGGCTGTCGAACGCAGCTTTCGAAAAGGCCGGTGTGCCGGTGCCGAAGAATTGGAATGAATATGTTGCAGCGGCCCCTGCGCTGGAGAAGGCAGGCATCATACCGCTGGCGGTCGGCGGGCAACCCTGGCAGTCCTCGGGTGCCTTCGACGTGCTGCTTACGGCGGTCGGCGGCACGGACGCTTTCTTGAAGGTCTATCGCGACAAGGATGCCGAATTCGCCGCCGGGCCCGAGGTCGCGAAGGTATTCAAGGCCGCGGACGATGCCCGCAAGATGGCGAAGAACACCAATGTGCAGGACTGGAACCAGGCCACCAATCTCGTCATCTCCGGCAAGGCCGGCGGCCAGATCATGGGCGATTGGGCGCAGGGCGAGTTCCAGGTTGCCGGGCAGACCGCCGGCAAGGACTATACGTGTCTTCCCGGCCTTGGCCTGAACGAGGTCATCGCCACCGGCGGCGATGCCTTCTACTTCCCGCTGCTGCAGGACGCGGAAAAGTCCAAGGCGCAGGAAGCGCTGGCCGAAACGCTGCTCGATCCCAAGACGCAGGTCGCCTTCAACCTCAAGAAGGGCTCGCTGCCGGTGCGCGGCGATATCGACCTCGAGGCGGCGAACGACTGCATGAAGAAAGGGCTCGACATCCTGGCCAAGGGCAGCGTCATGCCCTGGACGGACCAGCTGCTGTCGCAAGACACCCAAAAGCAGAAGGAGGACCTTTTCTCCGAGTTCTTCGCCAAGCCTGACATGACCGTGGAAGAGGCGCAAAAGCGCTTCGCCGACATCGTCGCCTCAGCGGACTGACGATCGACGAACCGCTCGCTCCCGGCCCGCCGCGGGGCCGGGAGCTCAGGGTCAAGGCCCTGACTCTTCGGCCTTGACCCTTGGCCCTAACCCTTTGGCCTTACCCGATCCAGCCCGGCTGTGCAGATGAGCAAGAGCGAACGCCCCAACCAACTCTTCCGCAACCTCAACGCCAAGGTCGCCTCTATTCCGATGGTCCTCACCGCACTGGTGATCTTCGTCGGCGGCAGCGCGTGGACGGTGCTCTATTCCTTCACCAATTCAAAACTGCTGCCGCGGCTGAACTTCGTCGGGCTCGACCAGTATTATCGGCTGTGGTCGACGCCGCGCTGGCTGGTCTCGATCGAAAACCTGCTGGTCTACGGTGTGCTGTCGCTGGTGTTCTCTCTGGTCATCGGCTTCATGCTGGCGGCGCTGCTCGACCAGAAGATCCGCTTCGAGGACACGTTCCGCACCATCTTCCTCTACCCGTTCGCGCTCTCCTTCATCGTCACCGGCCTGGTCTGGCAGTGGCTGCTCAACCCGGAGTTCGGAATCCAGGGGGTGGTGCGCGGCCTCGGCTGGGAAAGCTTCAGCTTCGATCCGCTCTACAATTCCGACATCGTCATCTACGGCATCCTGATCGCCGCGCTCTGGCAAGGCACTGGGCTGATCATGTGCCTGATGCTGGCGGGCCTGCGCGGCATCGACGAGGATATCTGGAAGGCCGCGCGGGTGGATGGGATACCCACCCTGAAGACCTATCTGTTCATCATCATCCCGATGATGCGGCCGGTCTTCATCACCGCGCTGGTCATCATCGCCGCCGGCATCGTCAAGGTCTATGACCTGGTTGTCGCCCAGACCAGCGGCGGTCCCGGCATCGCCTCCGAAGTGCCGGCCAAATATGTCTATGACTACATGTTCTTCGCCCAGAACCTCGGCCAGGGTTTTGCTGCCTCGACCATGATGCTGCTGTCGGTGGTGGTCGTCATCGTTCCCTGGGCCTATCTCGAATTCGGAGGCAAGAAGCGTGGCTGACCTTGCCGTTCCCCTGCCTGCCGGTACGGGCTCTATCGGGCTTGAGGCATCCGGGCCGCGAGGGCCGAAGCCGCGGCATGTGTTCTCGCGCCGCAACATCTTCCTCTATGGCACGCTCATCGTGGTGGCGCTGTATTATCTGCTGCCGCTCTACGTGATGGTGGTGACATCGCTCAAGGGCATGCCGGAGATACGCCTCGGCAACATCTTCTCGCCGCCGCTCGAGATCACCTTCGAGCCTTGGGTGAAGGCCTGGTCCAGCGCCTGCACCGGTCTCAACTGCGACGGGCTCTCGCGCGGCTTCTGGAATTCGGTGCGCATAACCGTCCCGTCGGTCGTCCTGTCGATCGCCATCGCTTCAGTGAATGGCTACGCGCTTGCCAACTGGCGCTTCAAGGGAGCCGATACTTTCTTCGTGATCCTCATCGTCGGCGCCTTCATCCCCTATCAGGTGATGATCTATCCGATCGTCATCATCCTGCGCGAGATCGGCCTCTATGGCAGCCTGAGCGGCCTGGTGATCGTCCATTCCATTTTCGGCATGCCGATCCTGACGCTGTTGTTCCGCAACTATTTCACTTCCATGCCGGAGGAACTGTTCCGCGCGGCGCGCGTCGACGGCGCCGGCTTCTGGGGCATCTATTTCCGGATCATGCTGCCGATGTCGCTGCCGATCTTCGTCGTCGCCATCATCCTGCAGGTGACCGGCATCTGGAACGACTTCCTGTTCGGCGTCGTCTACACCCGCCCCGACACTTATCCGATGACGGTGCAGCTCAACAACATCGTCAACTCTGTGCAAGGCGTGAAGGAATACAACGTCAACATGGCCGCCACCATCCTGACCGGCCTGGTACCGCTCGTCGTCTACTTCGTTTCCGGCAAGCTTTTCGTGCGTGGCATCGCCGCCGGCGCGGTGAAAGGATGATGATGACAAGACTCGAAAATCCCAGCGTCTCAATCCAGGACCTTTCGCTGAATTTCGGTGCAATCTCGGTGCTGGAAACACTCAACATCGACGTCGCCGAGGGCGAGTTCATCGTGCTGCTCGGGCCGTCCGGCTGCGGCAAGTCGACCCTGCTCAACTGCATCGCCGGTCTGCTCGACGTTTCGGACGGCCGCATCTTCATCAAGGGCAAGAACGTCACCTGGGAGGAGCCCAAGGACCGTGGCATCGGCATGGTGTTCCAGTCCTATGCGCTCTACCCGCAGATGACGGTGGAGAAGAACCTGTCGTTCGGGCTGCGCGTTGCCGGCATTCCCAGGGACGAGATCGCCAAGCGCATCGCGCGGGCCGCCGAGATCCTGCAGATCGAGCCATTGCTGCAACGCAAGCCGTCGGCGCTTTCGGGCGGCCAGCGCCAGCGTGTGGCGATCGGGCGGGCGCTGGTGCGCGACGTCGACGTCTTCCTGTTCGATGAGCCGCTCTCCAATCTCGACGCCAAGCTGCGCGCCGAGCTGCGTGTCGAAATCAAACTGCTGCACAGCAAGCTGCAGAACACGATGATCTATGTCACCCACGACCAGATCGAGGCGATGACGCTGGCCGACCGTATCGCGGTGATGAAGGGCGGCGTCATCCAGCAGCTCGACGCACCGCAGACCATCTACAACCGCCCGGTCAACCGTTTCGTCGCCGGCTTCCTCGGCTCGCCGGCGATGAATTTCCTCGACGGCCGGCTGGAGAAGGACGATGGCAACTGGCACTTCGTCGCCAAGGATGTGCGGATCCCGCTTGCCACCTACGCTTTCGAAAAGGAGCCCGTGCCGGGATCGGCGGTGTTCGGTATCCGGCCCGAGCATGTCGCCTTCAACAGCAGCTCCGGATGGCCGTTCACAGCCACGGCAAATGTCGTCGTCGTCGAACCCATGGGGTCCGACACGCTGGTCTGGCTGAAGCTCGCAAATCAGAATTTCACCGTGCGGGTGACATCTGAGCGCACGCCAAACAACGCCGACACCGTGAGCATCGGTTTTGACCCGATGCGCGCTTCACTGTTCGACGCTGCCACCGGCACCCGCCTGTAACACCCGCCTGTAATACCCCGGGAATTTCACCCTCAAGCACATCCATCCCCCAGAGAACGGACAGAGACGATGAATTGGTCATTCCAACTTTACAGCGCCCGCAACTTCCAGCCTTGGGCAGGGGTGCTCAAGATGCTGGGCGAGCTCGGCTACGCGCAAGTCGAAGGGTTCGGCGGCGTCTATGACGATCCCAAGGCTTTTCGTGCCGAACTCGACAGGAACGGCCTCGCCATGCCGACCGGCCATTTCTCGATCGATGCGCTCGAGAACGATTTCGACGGCGTGCGCAAAATCGCCGACGCGCTCGGCATCACGCTGCTCATCTGCCCCTATCTGGTCGCCGAGAGCAGGCCGGCCGACACGGCCGGCTGGCGCAGCTTCGGCGCACGCCTGGCCAAGGTCGGCGAGACGGCTGAAAAGGCCGGCTACGGCTTTGCCTGGCACAATCATGATTTCGAGTTCAAGAAGCTTGCCGACGGTTCGGTGCCGCAGGACCATATCCTGGCGGTAGCGCCCGACATCGGCTGGGAGATGGACGTCGCCTGGGTGGTGCGCGGCGGCGAAGATCCGCTGCCCTGGATCGAGAAGCATGGCAAACGCATCGCCTCCGTCCATGTCAAGGACATCGCCAAGCCCGGCGAGGGCCTCGACGAGGACGGCTGGTCGGACGTCGGCAACGGCACGATCGACTGGGCCGCTCTGATCCAGGCGCTGCGCGCCAACAGCGCCGCCAAATACTACGTCATGGAACACGACAACCCCAACGATATCGATCGCTTCGCCCGCCGCTCGATCGCAGCCGCCAAGACCTTTTAGGAGCAAACCAGCATGGCAAGAAAACTTGGGGTCGGCGTCATCGGCTGCGGCAACATCTCGAAGGCGTATTTTTCACTGGCGCCGCTGTTTCGCGGCATCGAGATGCGCGCCTGCGCGGATATCAACATGGATGCAGCCAAGGCGCGGGCGAAGGAGTTCAAGCTGCGCGCCGAGACAGTCGAAGGGCTGCTCAAGGCCGACGACATCGACATCATCGTCAACCTCACCGTTCCGGCGGTGCACTATGAGGTGTCGAAACAGATCCTCGATGCCGGCAAGCACGTCTATTCGGAAAAGCCGTTCGTGCTGTCGGTCAAGGAAGGGCTCGACCTGAAGAAACTGGCGGAGAGAGACGGACTGCGCATCGGCTCGGCGCCCGACACTTTCCTCGGTGGCGCGCACCAGCTTGTCCGCAACCTGATCGACAGTGGCAAGCTCGGCAAGATCACCAGCGGCACATGCCACGTGATGAGCCATGGGATGGAGCATTGGCACCCCAATCCGGATTTTTTCTTCCAGCCTGGCGCTGGTCCGGTGCTCGATATCGGACCCTATTACATCACCAACCTGATCCAGCTGATCGGGCCGGTGAAGCAGGTGGCGGCCTTGGCGACGATTCCGTCGACGGAACGGACGATCTCGTCCAAGCCGCGCGCGGGTGAAAAAATCCTGGTCGCCACGCCGACGACGATCCACGGCGTGATGGAGTTCGAGAATGGCGCCGTGGTGACGCTCAATACCAGCTGGGACGTGTGGAGCCATGGCCATGCGCCGATGGAACTCTACGGCGAATTGGGCACGGTGTTTTTGCCGGATCCGAATTTCTTCGGCGGCGACGTTCGCTTCACAAATGGCGCCAAGCTGGTCAAGAAGCTGCCAAAGTGGCAGCATCCGTTCGGCGTGGCCAACCAGATGCATTCGCACGGCATGATGGCGAATTACCGCACCGCCGGTCTCGCCGACATGGCGCTGGCTATCGCGGAGGGCCGGCCGCATCGCTGTTCGATGGAACTGGCGCTGCATGCCGTCGATGTGATGACCGGCATGTTGCGGTCGGGCGCGAGCGGAAAGTTCGTTGCCATGCAGACCACCTGCGAACGGCCTGCGGCACTGGGCGTCAAGGATGCGGAAGGGCTGTTGGCGAAGAAGAAAGGGCTGTTGGCGAAGAAGAAGTAACGCAAGCGCTTCAGCGATCCCTCTCCCCATAGGAACGGCGAGAGGCTAAGGGTGAGAGGCAGAGCCGACTCACCCTTTTTTCGCGGTGGCAACTGCCGGGCTCGCTTTTGATTTGAGGATATTCCATGCCCTATGTGCCCGCCGAAAACCGTTACGAGAACATGGTCTACAATCGCTGCGGGCGATCCGGCCTGAAATTGCCAGCGATCTCGCTCGGGCTCTGGCACAATTTCGGTGACGACACGCCGCACCGGACCAAGCAGGCGATCGCGCGCAAGGCCTTCGATCTCGGCATCACGCATTTCGACCTCGCCAACAATTACGGCCCGCCTCCCGGTTCGGCGGAGACGGCTTTCGGCGAAATCCTGCGGACGGATTTCTCCTCTTTTCGTGACGAGCTGATCATCTCGACCAAGGCCGGGTATGAGATGTGGGCCGGACCCTATGGCGAGTGGGGCGGGCGCAAATATGTGCTGGCCAGCCTCGATCAGAGCCTGAAGCGGATGGGGCTCGACTATGTCGACATCTTTTATTCGCACCGCTTCGACCCTGATACTCCGCTGGAAGAAACGATGGGCGCGCTCGATCACGCGGTGCGCTCGGGCAAGGCGCTTTATGCCGGCATCTCCTCCTACAATTCGCAGCGCACACGCGAGGCCGCCGACATATTGAAGCAACTCGGCACGCCTTGCATCATCCATCAGCCGAGCTATTCGATGCTCAACCGCTGGGTCGAGGACGATGGTCTGCTTGACACGCTGGAGGGGCTCGGCGTCGGCTCAATCGTGTTCACGCCGCTGGCGCAAGGCATGCTGACCGACAAATATCTCGGCGGCATCCCTGAGGGCAGCCGCGCCAGCCAGGGCAAGTCGCTGCGGCCGGCATTCATCAACGACAAGACCATCGCCAACATCAAGGCGCTGAACGCGATTGCCGGCCGACGTGGCCAGACGCTGGCGCAGATGGCGCTGGCCTGGGTGCTGCGCAAGGGCCGGGTGACCTCGGCGCTGATCGGCGCCAGCCGGCCGGAACAGGTCGAGGATTGCGTCGGCGCGCTGAAGGCGCTCGACTTCAGCGATGCCGAGCTCGCCGAAATCGACACCTACGCGCGCGAGGCCGACATCAATCTGTGGGCCGCCTCCGCCGAGCGCAAGGGTCCGTCTCGGAAGTGACAATCACTTCAGGTTTGCATCGATTGGCATAGCCAAACAATGCCTCGGAGTTGGCCGGCTTCTGGGCCATGCCGACACAGAAACAGTAGCAAAGAGGCCGGTTCGTCGCTATCTGGAGAGAAATGGAGCCGCTTGCATGCGGAAATGACGTGCGAGCGGCGCAAAACGGGTTGGAAACAGGATCATGGCGGCAAGGGATGTGCTGACGAAAAACCAGTTGTGCGTGCTCGAGAAACTCGAGGCCGCCAGCGGGCCGCTCAGCGCCTATACATTGCTCGACCAGCTTCGCGATCGGGGTTTTCGCGCACCGCTGCAGGTCTATCGCGCGCTCGACACGCTGGTGAAGTCCGGCTTCGTGCACCGGCTCGAAAGCCTCAATTCCTTTGTCGCCTGCGCCGAGCCGCACGACCACAGCCATTCGATGACCGCCTTTGCCATCTGCGACACATGCGGGCAGGTGACCGAATTTTCCGACCATGATGTCGGACACCGGCTCGACGAATGGGTGCGCTCGACCGGCTTCGCCGCCAAGAAGGCGGTGATCGAGTTCCGCGGGACGTGTGCCAAATGCCTGGCCGAGGCGGCTTAAGGGCTAGGCCAGCTAACCTATTGATGCTGGAGGGACAGCACCCCCCTCTGTCCTGCCGGACATCTCCCCCGCAAGGGGGGAGATTGGCAGCTTCCGCCCTCCGCTCATTCTTGCAACGTTGGAGATTGGCGAAAACGTGAAGTGACGGCCGATCTCCCCCCTTGCGGGGGAGATGTCCGGCAGGACAGAGGGGGGTGCGAAGGAACTCGACCTAGCGGGCTGCAAGCATCCGCATGAGGCGCTAATGCGCCTCTTCCCAATTGTCGGCGGCGCGGGCGTCGACGTGCAGCGGCACCGACATCGACACCGCCGGCATCGCGGCGTTCTCCATCACATGACGCACGACGGGGATCGTCGCCTCGACCTCCGCTTCGGCCGTCTCGAAGACCAGTTCGTCATGCACTTGCAGCAGCATGCGGGCGGACAGCTTCGCCTTTTCCAGCGCTTCGTCCATGCGGATCATGGCGCGGCGGATGATGTCGGCCGCGGTGCCCTGCAGCCGGGCGTTGATCGAGGCGCGCTCGTTGAAGGCACGGACCGACGGGTTTGACGACCGTATCTCCGGGTAGTGGATGCGGCGGCCGAAGATCGTTTCGACATAGCCGTATTCGCGGGCATAGGCCTTGGTCGCGTCGATATAATCGCGGATGCCGGGGAAGCGTTCGAAGTATTTCTTGATGTAGGCGCCGGCCTCTTCGCGCGGGATCGACAGCTGGTTGGCCAGGCCAAAGGCGGAAATGCCGTAGATGATGCCAAAATTGATCGCCTTGGCGCGGCGGCGTACCTCCGAGGGCATGCCCTCGACCGGCACGTTAAACATCTCCGAGGCGGTGATGGCGTGGATGTCGGCGCCGTCGGCAAACGCCTGCTTGAGCTGCGGGATCTCGGCGACATGGGCGAGCACGCGCAGCTCGATCTGGCTGTAGTCGGCGGAAACCAGCTTGTTGCCCTTGTCGGCGATGAACGCCGTCCGGATCTTTCGCCCCTCGACGGTGCGTACCGGAATGTTCTGCAAATTGGGATCGGAGGAAGACAGCCGGCCCGTCGTCGTTGCGGCAAGCGCGTATGAGGTGTGGACGCGCTTCGTATCGGGATGGACGAAACCGGGCAGCGCATCGGTATAGGTCGATTTCAATTTGGTCAGCTGGCGCCAGTCGACGATCTTGCGCGGCAGCTCGTGGCCCTCTGCGGCGAGGTCTTCCAGGAGCTGCGCCGAGGTCGACCATTGGCCGGTCTTGGTCTTGGAGCCGCCGGGCAGGCCCATCCTGCCGAACAGGATATCGCCGAGCTGTTTTGGCGAGCCGATATTGATGCGCTCACCGACGAGCTGGTAGATCTCGTCCTCCAGCCGCGCGGCGCCCTGTGCCAATTCGCCGGAGAGCCGCGACAGGATCTGCCGGTCGACGGAGATGCCGCGCTGCTCCATCCTTGCCAGAACCGGCACCAGCGGCCGTTCCAGCCGCTCGTAGACCGAGACGAGGCCCTTGGCGGCAAGCCGCGGCTTCAGCACCCGCCAGAGCCTGAGCGTCACATCGGCGTGCTCCGCGGCATAGGCCGTTGCCTTGTCGATGTCGACCTGGTCGAAGCCGACGAAGCTTCTTCCAGAGCCAGCCAGTTCCTTGAGGGCAATGGTCGAGTGGCCGAGCCACTTTTCCGACAGAGCCGCCATGCTGTGGCCGCCGGACGTGCCTGCGTCGAGCACGTAGGAAATCAGCATGGTGTCGTCGAAGGGGGCGATATCGATGCCGTGGCGGCTCATGACGACGATGTCGTATTTCAGCTCCTGAACGATCTTGAGAACCGACCTGTCCTCCAGCAACGGCTTCAGGATGGCAAGCGCCTCACGGATCGGAATCTGGTTTTCGACCACTCCGCCGCCGAGCAGGTCGCCATTGCCGCGTTTGTGGGCGAGCGGCACATAGGCGGCGCGACCGGGCGCAGTGGCTATGGACAGGCCGATCAACTCGGCCTGCATCGGATCGGCTGAATTGGTCTCGGTGTCGAAGCCGACGATGCCGGCGTCCATCGCCACGGCCACCCATGCCTTCAACACTTCAGTGTCGCGGATGGAGACGTAGGCGCTGGTGTCGATCTTGCTGGCGGTGGCGTCCTCGAAGCGAAGCGCCGAGAGAAGCGATGGGGTGTCGCCTTGCTTGGGTTCCACCTTGACGGTGGCCGGCACCGCTTCCCCGGCTTCGTCTGTCACTGTGCCCGCCGCGCTTTCGGCGGCGCCCGGCACGCCAAACCCCATATCGGGACCATGCGCGGTGTCGGCGCGCTCGATAATGACGGGAACGGGTTTGACGTCAGCCGCTTCTGTTCCGGTTGCTTCCGCCACGCGGCGGGTCAGCGAGGAGAATTCCATCGTCTTGAGGAAGCCGATCAGCCTTGGTCCGTCGGGCGGGTGCAACACGAAATCATCGAGCCCGCCGTTCAACGGCACGTCGTTCTTCAGCGTCACCAGTTCACGCGAGATGCGCGCCTTGTCGGCATTGGCGATGATCGATTCGCGGCGCTTGTCCTGCTTGATCTCGGCGGCACGGGCGAGCAGCGTATTGAGATCGCCGAACTGTTCCAGCAATTGCGCCGCCGTCTTCGGCCCGATGCCGGGCACGCCCGGCACATTGTCGACCGAATCGCCGGTCAGCGCCTGCAGGTCGATCATTTTTTCCGGCGGCACGCCCCATTTCTCGATCACCTCGGGAACGCCGATCTGGCGGTCCTTCATCGGGTCGTACATGGCGACCGAAGGGCCGACCAGCTGCATCAGATCCTTGTCGGAGGAGATGATGGTGGTGTCGGCGCCGGCTTCGCAGGCAAGCCGGCAATAGGTGGCGATCAGGTCGTCGGCCTCGTAGCCTTCCGTCTCGAGGCAGGGCAGGTTGAAGGCCCTGGTCGCCTGGCGGATCAGGCCGAACTGCGGGATCAGATCTTCCGGCGGTGCCGAGCGGTTGGCCTTGTATTCGGGGTAGAGGTCGTTGCGGAAGGTCTTCGACGAATAGTCGAAGATGACGGCGAAATGCGTCGGCACGATGCCGACATCGGTGTTGCGGGCGTCCTGCGTCAGCTTCCACACCATGTTGCAGAAGCCGAGCACGGCACTGGTCGGCAGCCCATCGGATTTGCGGGTCAGTGGCGGTAGCGCGTGATAGGCACGGAAGATGTAGCCGGAGCCGTCGACAAGGAAGAGATGATCGCCTTTTTTCATGGGACGAAGGGATAGCGCGGCGCGGCGTTGTGGTCCATGCCAAAGGCGGCCTCAACCACCGGTTCCGGCAACATCCCTGACACGTCGATCCGATCACGGCTATGTTACGAAAGTGTAATCTTCGTGCCCTTGAATCGCCACGTTCGGAGACACAGATAAACGCCATCGGCATTTTTCGCCGAGGTCCGGAGTAAGGCCCGTCCCCCGCCTATCCCGGACACTTGCGGCAGCCTATCCCCCCTCTCCGGGCTGCCGCATCGTTTCGAGTAAAGGCCGCCGTGGTTCCCCCTCCACCACGGCGGCATTTTTTTGCCTTTCGGTGCCCGTGGTCCAACGACCGCTTTTTGCCTTTCGGTGCCCGTGGTCCAACGACCGCCGGCTTTTCGTTTCTGCCTCGCAGCTTTAGGGTTGCCGCTCAGAATCGAAAGGCTTTATAAAATGTCCAGAATTTCTCCCGTCCTCGACCGCCTCGACAAAAATCTCGACGAGAGCCTGGAGCGCCTGTTTGGCCTGCTCAGGATCAAGTCGATCTCCACCGATCCATCCTATGCCGCAGACTGCCGCAAGGCGGCGGAATGGCTGGTGGCCGAGCTCAGACGGATCGGCTTCGACGCCAGTGTGCGTGACACGCCAGGCCATCCGATGGTGGTGGCGCAGCATGACGGGCCGGCGGGCGCCCCGCATGTCCTGTTCTATGGCCATTACGACGTGCAGCCGGTCGACCCGATCGAGCTTTGGGAAAGCGATCCGTTCGCACCTTCGGTAAAGCAGATCGAGCCCGGCCGCCAGGTGATCACGGGACGTGGTTCGGCCGACGACAAGGGGCAGTTGATGACCTTCGTCGAGGCTTGCCGCGCCTGGAAGCAGGTGCATGGCGGGCTGCCGTGCCGCATCACAATTCTGTTCGAGGGCGAGGAGGAGTCCGGCTCGCCATCGCTGAAGCCGTTCCTCGAGGCAAATGCGGCCGAACTCAAGGCCGACTTCGCGCTTGTCTGCGACACCGGCATGTGGGACCGCGAAACACCGTCCATCTGCGTCGCGCTGCGCGGGTTGGTGGGTGAGGAGATCACGGTGAAAGCCGCCGACCGCGACCTGCATTCCGGTCTCTACGGCGGTGCTGCCGCCAATCCGATTCGCATCCTGGCCAGGATCCTGGCCGACATCCACGACAAGGACGGCCGCGTCACCATTCCCGGTTTCTATGACGGTGTCGAGGAGACGCCGTCGCAGATCCTGAAGTCGTGGGAGGCGCTCGGCGAGACCGCTGAGACGTTCCTTGGGCCCGTCGGCCTGTCGATCCCTTCCGGCGAACACGGCCGCTCGGTGCTCGAACTCACCTGGGCGCGGCCGACTGCCGAGTTCAACGGCATTATAGGTGGCTATACCGGCAAAGGGTTCAAGACGGTGATCGCGGCGGAAGCCTCGGCAAAAGTGTCCTTCCGCCTCGTCCACAAGCAGAACCCGGAAAAGATCCGCGCCGCTTTCCAGACCTTCGTCAGGGAGCGCATCCCGGCCGACTGCTCAGTCGATTTCCACCCGCATGGCGGCTCGCCGGCGATCCAGCTTTCCTACGACTCGCCATTTCTCGCCAAGGCCAAGGACGCGCTGTCCGACGAATGGCCGAAGCCGGCGGTGACCACGGGAAGCGGCGGCTCGATCCCGGTGGTAGGCGATTTCCAGACTTATCTCGGCATCGAATCCTTGCTTGTCGGTTTCGGGCTCGACGATGACCGCATCCATTCGCCGAACGAGAAATACGAGATGAGTTCCTTCCACAAGGGCCAGCGCTCGTGGGCGCGCATTCTCGACGCGCTGACACGCTGAGAGGGCCAGACTGCAACTTTCTGTTGATTTTTCATCGGATCGCGGCGAGGACGGGATAGAGCGACGCCGCGCCCAGTTGGACGCACGAATGGGCCGCGACCGGAGAAGACGATGAGCGATATCCGCTTCCACAAGAACGACCTGCCCGGGCTCTTGCACTACGACGTCGGGGCGGTCGCGATCGACACGGAGACGCTGGGGCTCAATCCGCATCGCGACCGGCTTTGCGTGGTGCAGATCTCGCCGGGCGATGGTTCCGCCGACGTCATCCAGATCGCGCCCGGCCAGAAGAAGGCGCCAAACCTCGTCAGCCTGCTCAGGAACCGCAGCATAACCAAGCTGTTCCATTTCGGCCGTTTCGATCTCGCCGTCCTCTACAACGCCTTCGGCGTCATGCCCGAGCCGGTGTTTTGCACCAAGATCGCCTCGCGGCTGACCCGAACCTACACCGACCGGCACGGGCTGAAGGACATTTGTTTTGAGCTTCTCGGCGTCAGCCTGTCGAAGGCGCAGCAATCGTCGGACTGGGCGGCGGAGACGCTGTCGCCCGAACAACTCGAATACGCAGCCTCCGACGTGCTTTACCTGCACCAGCTGCGCGATGTGCTGACGATGCGGCTGGCGCGCGACAACCGGAGCAAGGAGGCCGAGGCCTGCTTCCGCTTCCTGCCGACGCGTGCGAAACTCGACCTGATGGGCTGGGATGAGGCAGACATCTTCGCCCACAGCTAAGTGGAACCAGGTGTTCGCCTCGACGTTCTATCGATCGATGGAGGGGATGAAATGGCTGCCAGAAAACCAATCGAAACAGCACCCAGGGATGGCTCCAAGGTCACCGTCCACTGGAAGGATAGCGACGGGGTGATGAACGAATCCATCGCGCAGTACAGGTCGCTCGACCGGCTGAAAGCGGCCGGCGGCGACTGGGACGAGAACGACATCGGCTGGTGGGCCTATACGGACGGTCATACGCAAAGAAAGATCGAGCCGATCAGCTGGCGGCCTGCATCCGGGGATGACGACGGCGAATGACGCCGCTGGCGGCGCCGGTTTCTTTCCAATAGGTTGGACCTGTTGCAATCGGAGGTCGATTCGGAGCTTTCTGCTCCGCGACCATTCGCGCGGGAGGGATCTGCAATGGGTACTGAGAGCCTGCTTGTCTTCATCATCATCGGCGCCATTGCCGGCTGGCTCGCCGGCTTGATCGTCAAGGGCTTCGGGCTCGGCCTGATCGGCAATATCGTCGTCGGCATCGTCGGCGCCTTGATAGCCGGCTTGCTCTTCCCAAGGCTGGGATTCGCCATAGGCGGTGGCATACTTGCCGCCATTATCCACGCCACGATCGGCGCGGTGATCCTGCTCGTGCTGATCAAGCTGGTGAAGCAGGCCTGATCCTGCGAAGCACATCAAGGGCGCGCCATGAAACAGAACATGCTCTATCTCGTCATCGGCGCGCTCGTCGTCGTGGTCATCGCGCTCGGCATCTATGTCTATCGCGAGCAAACCAGGCCGGAGGGCGTGGAACTCAAGATCGACGACAAGGGAATATCGATCCAGCGGAATTGAGCGGCGTTGGGTTGGCGCGGCCAAGGTGCCGACGACCTTGCCACATCATATCCGCTATTTCAGCCCTTCCCTTAGGGTTCTCAGGTGATATCCCAGATCGACTTCAAAGCCAGTGAGGCTGTGCGAGCCGCGCTCTGACGGTCGAGCGGCAGTGCTCGCATACGACTTAACCCGCCCTTAAATCGCCGCATCTACTCTGCACCCGGACGCCATGGAGCAACGTTCGTCCTTTCGGACGCGCGCTCTAAGACTTTGAAGCTTCGCATCGGCTTTTCCGAAAATCGATACCGATTTTCAGGCCGATGCGACAGGCATCGGGACAGACAGCACAGCGCATGGCGAACCGCAGAGACAGCCGCATCGAACCGAGCTTCGAGGGACCGCCGCGGGCGAAATCCTCGGCCGGTTTTTCGGTGAGCGAGGAGGATCGCGTCGTGCCGAGCAACCGCAACACCTCTGCAAAGCGCCAATCGGCCAGGACAAAAGCGTCGCGTCGCGGGCGCGGCAAAAGCCGGCGCGGCCTGTTCGGCGTGCTCGGCCGGCTGGCCTACTGGTGCTTCGTGCTGGCCATCTGGGGCGGCATCGCCGCCGCCGGCATCGTCGTCTATTACGGCGCGAAAATGCCGGCGGCCACCACCTGGGCCATCCCCGATCGCGCGCCCAATATCAGGATCGTCTCGGTCGACGGAAAACTGCTCGCCAATCGCGGCATGAGCGGCGGCGAAGCCGTCGGCCTGCATGAAATGTCGACCTATATTCCCGAGGCCGTCATCGCCATCGAAGATCGCCGCTTCTATTCGCATTTGGGCATCGACCCGATCGGTCTGTCCAGAGCCATGGTGGCCAACGTTGTCGGCGGGCGTTTTTCGCAGGGCGGCTCGACGCTGACCCAGCAATTGGCGAAAAACCTGTTCCTGACACCCGATCGCACGCTGGAACGCAAGGTGCAGGAAGTGCTTCTGGCGCTGTGGCTCGAGCACAAGCACACCAAGGACCAGATCCTCGAAATGTATCTCAACCGGGTCTATTTCGGCTCCGGCGCCTATGGTGTCGAAGCGGCCTCGCGCCGCTATTTCGGCAAGAGCGCGCGCGACGTCACGCTGCCCGAAGCCGCACTTCTCGCCGGCCTGTTGAAAGCGCCGTCGCGACTGTCTCCGGCGCGTGACCCGAAGGCCGCCGAGCGGCGCTCGCAGCTTGTTCTCGCCGCCATGCGCGACGAAGGCAAGATCAGCGCCAAGGAACTGACCACGGCGATGAGCGCGCCGGCGTCGCGGGTGGCATCCTACTGGACGGGCTCGGAAAACTACGTCGCCGACGCCATCGTGGAAGAACTGCCCGACCTGATCGGCGACGTGCGCGGCGACATCATCGTCGACACCACCGTCGACCTGACGCTGCAGAAGCTCGCCGAACAATCGATCCGCCGGCTGATCGAGGGCAGCGGCAAGAAGCTCAATGCCAGCCAGGGCGTGCTGGTGTCGATCGACAATTCCGGCGCGGTACGCGCCATGGTCGGCGGCTATGATTATTCGACCAGCCAGTTCGATCGCGCCTCGGAGGCGCGCCGCCAGCCCGGCTCGGCGTTCAAGCCCTTTGTTTACATGGCGGCGCTGGAAGCCGGCCGCACGCCCGACAGCGTGCGCAATGACGCGCCGATCAAAATTGGCAAATGGACGCCCACCAATTACGGCGGCAAGTATTTCGGCAAGGTGACGCTGGCGACGGCGCTGGCGAAGTCACTGAACTCGGTGGCCGCCCAGCTGACCATGGAAGTCGGGCCTGACGCGGTCGTCGAGGCGGCGCATCGCATGGGTGTCGAGTCCGACCTCACGGCCAACACCTCGATCGCGCTCGGCACGTCCGAAGTGACACCGCTGGAACTGACGTCGGCCTATGTCCCCTTCGCCAATGGCGGCTACCGGCCGGATGTCCATTTCATCCGCCGCGTGACGACAGCCGGCGGCAAGGTGCTCTACGACAACAATGGCGGCGCCCCGCGCGTCATCAAGCCCGAGATCGTCGGCATGATGAACTCTATGATGATGGGCACCGTTGAAATCGGCACTGCCAGGAAGGCGGCCTTTGCCTGGCCGGCCGCCGGCAAGACCGGCACCAGCCAGAATTCGCGCGACGCCTGGTTCATCGGCTATACCGCCAATCTCACCACCGGAGTCTGGTTCGGCAATGACGATGGCGGTCCGATGAAGAAGGTCACCGGCGGCGCGCTGCCGGCGCAGGCCTGGCATGAGTTCATGGTCGCCGCGCACGAAGGCGTGCCGGTGCGGCCGCTGCCCGGGACATGGCGGTCGACGCCTGCCGATACGATCGTGCAGGACGAATTACCGCCCAACACGGCGCAACCGGCGCCGGTGCCGTCCGCTTCGGTTGGCCAATCCGCGCCGTCCGCCCAAAAAGCGTCGCCGCCTCGCGCCGTGCGTCCCCCCGAAACGGTCGATGCCGGCGGCTTCGGCATGCCGGGCGGTGGCGGCACCACCGCATCGATCAAGCACCCGGTGCCGCCCGCCGATGTCGGCGGCCCGGTCAAGAAGCGGCAGACCTCGATCCTCGACATCCTCACCGGCGGCTGACCCCCTCGTCATCGCTGCCGTGTTCCGCTACATCTGCGGGTTTAAGAGAGATCGTCAATGGCCGAGACCGACACCAGAAAGACCATCGTGCTGACCGGCGCCAGCCGCGGCATCGGCCACGCTACGGTCAAGCGCTTTTCGCGCGAAGGCTGGCGCGTCATCACCTGCTCGCGCCAGGCCTTTGCCGACGACTGCCCGTGGCCGGCCGGTCCGGAGGACCATATCAAGGTCGATCTCGCCGACCAGGAGGATGTCGGCATCGCGATCTCGGAGATCCGCCATCGGCTGGAGGCGCATGGCGGCCAACTTCATGCGCTGGTCAACAATGCCGGTATCTCGCCGAAGCTCAAGGACGGCAACAGCCGCATGAATTCGATCGACACGCCGATGCATGTCTGGCGCGACGTGTTCCAGGTGAATTTCTTTGCGCCGATCATGCTGGCGCGGGGATTGTTCAGGGAATTGGCGTCGGCCAAAGGCTCGATCGTCAACGTCACTTCGATCGCCGGCACTCGCGTGCATCCCTTCGCCGGCACCGCCTATGCGACGTCGAAGGCGGCACTCGGCTCGCTGACGCGCGAAATGGCGCATGATTTCGGCCCGCACGGCATCCGCGTCAACGCCATCGCACCCGGCGAGATCGACACGGCGATCCTGTCACCGGGCACGGAAAAGATCGTCGAGACGATTCCGCTACGGCGGCTGGGCACCACGGCGGAAGTCGCCGACATCATCTTCTTCCTGTGCTCGCAGCAGGCGTCCTATGTGACGGGCTCGGAAATCCATATCAATGGCGGCCAGCACGTGTGAGCTTTTGATCGATCGTTGACGCTGCCCCTCATCCCCCTGTCGGGACTTCTCCCCGTGAACGACGGGGAGAAGGGCTTGACCGCAACGCTGGCGACCCCCTCTGCCTGCGCGCCTGATGCCCGATCAGGCGGCCTGCAGCAGGTTTTCGATGTCGACGATGGTGTGGTTGGTCAGCGTCTTGGGAATTTCCGCTGTGATTTTCTCGGCAACTTCCTTGTGCAGTTTTCGACGCATGTCACCCAGTACCTGCGGCGGTGCGATCAGCACCATCTCCTTGAAGGCGCCGCGATGCGCGAGCTTGTATAGGCGCTCGGCAACTTCGTCGGCGAAACGCTCCTTGCCGAGGCGATGCCAGTCAGTGTCCTCGACTGCGCTGCGGTGGACGGATGGGCCGTCGCTGTAGCGACCCGGGCGGTCCGAACCTTGCTCTCGCGTCGCCGGATTTTCCTGTTCCATCTCCTGCACGACCTGAAGGTCGGGATATTGGGTGTCGCCGCGGTTCTCAAGGAACAGTGCCTTCTCGCCGTCGGCGACCACGACCCACAGTCCGCGTTTCAGCTTGAGGTTGTTCACCGGAGCGCTCCTTTTTCTGTTTTTCATGGTTTTCCAGGCCCGTCTCTGGAGCCATTGCCGCAGCTGGACAGCCAGGCTCGGATTCGCAGAGGAGCAAACGCGCGCCGAGGCAGGAATGTTCCGGTGACGACAAGCACGGCGAGCAAGCCAACCAGCGGGGATGACGGTGCTCAGAGCATGTCGGCTTTAATCTACTAGATTGGTAGAATTTAGAAAAAAGTGTTTTGTAATATACTTCGCTTGTCGCTAGAACAGCCGCAGATCAAGGCTCGCAACAGCGGCTTGGATCCGCTCCGCTCGTGGGTGTGGAATTTTTTTCTCCTGCCTCTGGTGCTTGCGGAAAAGCGATTGCTTCGCACGAAGCGATGCGCGAGTGCGTTCCTTCTGTTTTTTCGCGCCGGCGCGTAAAACCGACAGCGTATTCAGGATTCCGCTCGCTATGCCGCAGGCCCCCGCCAAGCTCAACGCCTTTCCCGTCTTTATGCGGGTCGCTGGCGAAGCCGTGGCCATCGTCGGCGGCGGCGAGGAGGCTCTGGCCAAGGCGCGGCTGATCGGCCAGTCAAGCGCCGTCTTGCGCATCATAGCCGATGCCCCCGAGCATGATTTGCTGGCCTTCATCGCCGCGAATGGCGCCGTCCACATCGCTGCCGCCTATGAGGCCGCGCATCTCGAAGGCGCGGTGATGGTGTTTGCCGCCAGCGGCAACGAGGCGGTTGACCGCCGCGTTGCCGAGGATGCGCGCCGGCTGGGCATTCCGGTCAATGCCGTCGACCGGCCGGAGCTGTGCGATTTCTTCACCCCGGCGCTGGTCAACCGCGCGCCGGTCACCATTGCCATCGGCACGGAAGGGGCCGGACCGGTGCTTGCCCAGATGCTGCGCAGCCGCATCGACCGCATGCTGTCGCCGTCGCTCGGGCCGCTTGCTTCGCTTGCTGCCTCGTTGCGCGGCACTGTTGAGGGATTGCTGCCGAAAGGCAATGCCCGCCGCCGCTTCTGGAGCGAGTTTTTCGGCGGCGCGCCGGCCCGCGCCATGGAGGCTGGCCAGCTTTCGCAGGCGCACGGTGCCGCCGTCGACCTGTTGCTTTCGAACGCGCCGGCATCGGGTCACATTGCCCTGGTTGGCGCGGGTCCCGGCGCCGAAGACCTGCTGACGCTGCGCGCCCACCGGCTGCTGATGGAAGCCGATGTCATCGTCCATGATGCGCTGGTGCCGGAGGCGATCGTCGCCATGGGCCGTCGCGACGCCGAGCGTCTGCCGGTAGGCAAACGCAAGGGCTGCCACACCAAGAGCCAAGCCGAGATCAATGCGCTGCTGATCGAGCTCGGCCGCGACGGCAAGCGCGTCGTGCGGCTGAAATCCGGCGATCCGCTGGTGTTCGGCCGGGCGGGCGAGGAAATGGCAGCGCTGCGCGATGCCGGAATCGCCTATGAGGTGGTTCCGGGCGTCACCGCGGCCTTCGCCGCCGCCGCCGATTTCGAGCTGCCGCTGACGCTGCGCGGCGTGTCGTCGTCGATGGTGTTCACCACCGGCCACGACCTCAAGGGAAATTCGCTGCCCGACTGGGCCAAGCTCGCCATTTCCGGCGCCACGGTCGCCGTCTATATGGGCCGCTCGGTCGCGGCCGAGGTCGCCGGCCGGCTGATCGAGGCCGGCCTGTCGCCGGATACGGCGGTCGCCGTGGTCGAGAATGCCAGCCTTGCCAACCGGCGCCGTTTCCACGGCACGCTCGCCGACCTGCCGTCGCTGGAGATTCGCGCCGACCTTACCGGTCCGGTCATGACTATCATCGGCGATGCGGTCGCCGGCGCCAATTTTGAACGTTCCGAGCCGCTGGCGGCACACAGGCATGAAGGCGCGGCCCAAACAGCCGCCGAAGGAGCTGATCGATGAAAGTTCTGACTGCAAACCGCCTCGCCGACGGCGAAGCCGTCTGGTACGCCAATGGCGGCTGGGCCGAGACCATCGACAATGCCGATGTCGCCTATGACAAGGCGGCTGAAGACCGGCTGGAGGCGATCGGCGCCACGGCCTCTGCCAACAATGAAGTGGTCGACGTCAATCTGATCGACGTGACCGTCGCCAATGGTGTCGTCGAGCCGGTCCGGCTGCGCGAAAAGATCCGCGCCGCCGGCCCGACCAACCGCAACGACCTGGGCAAGCAGGCCCGCCCGGTAGCCGCCCGGGCGGCGTAAACGACGACATTGAAGACAACGGGCGGACGCGCCCGGAAAGACCAGACATGTACCGTTACGATGAGTTCGATCACGATTTCGTCCAGGCCCGCGTCGCCGAGTTCAGCGATCAGGTCGCGCGGCGGCTTGCCGGCGAGATCACCGAGGATCAGTTCCGGCCGCTGCGGCTGATGAACGGCGTCTACCTGCAGTTGCACGCATACATGCTGCGCATCGCGGTGCCTTACGGCACGCTGAACAGCAAGCAGCTGCGCATGCTCGGCCACATCGCCCGCAAATACGACAAGGGCTACGGCCACTTCACGACGCGCCAGAACATCCAGTTCAACTGGCCGGCGCTGTCGGACATTCCGGCGATCCTGGCCGATCTGGCTGGTGTCGAGATGCACGCCATCCAGACCAGCGGCAACTGCATCCGCAACGTCACCGCCGACCACTTTGCCGGTGCCGCCGCCGACGAGGTGGCCGATCCGCGTCCTTATGCGGAAATCTTGCGCCAATGGTCGTCGGTGCATCCGGAATTCTCGTTCCTGCCGAGAAAATTCAAGATCGCGGTGACCGGCGCGGAGCGCGACCGCGCCGCCATCCAGACGCATGACATCGGCCTGCATTTGAAGAAGAACGCTGCCGGCGAACTCGGTTTCGCCGTCTATGTCGGCGGCGGCCAGGGCCGTACGCCGATGATCGCCAAGAAGATCCGCGACTTCCTGCCCGAGGCCGACCTTCTGTCCTATTGCACGGCGATCCTGCGCGTTTACAACCTCTACGGCCGCCGCGACAACAAATACAAGGCGCGCATCAAGATCCTCGTCCACGAGACCGGCGTCGAGGAGATCACCCGCCAGGTCGAGGCCGAATGGCAGGAGCTGAAGGATGCGGATCTAAAGCTGCCGGAAGCCGACATCCGCGCCATCGATGCCTATTTCGCACCACCGGTGCTGGCCGAACGGCCGGAAGGCGACGAGGCCGTCAAGCTCGCCCGCCTCGATTCGAAGAGCTTTTCGGAATGGCTCGACCAGAACGTGGTGACACACCGTCACCCCGATTATGCCGCCGTGACCATCTCGCTCAAGGGCATTGGCGAAGCGCCGGGCGATGCCTCCGACAGCCAGATGGAAGCGGTCGCCGACCTTGCCGAAAAATATGCTTTCGACGAGTTGCGCGTCAGCCATGAGCAGAACCTGATCCTGCCACATGTCGCACGCGCCGACCTCAAGGCGGTCTATGACGCGCTGGTCGACATCGGACTGGCGACCGCCAATTCCAACCTGATATCAGACATCATCTCGTGCCCGGGCCTCGACTATTGCGCGCTGGCCACGGCGCGCTCGATTCCGGTGGCGCAGGAAATCTCGCGTCGTTTCGCTTCGCTCGAGCGTCAGCGCGAGATCGGCGAATTGAAGCTGAAGATTTCCGGCTGCATCAATGCCTGCGGCCATCACCATGTCGGCCATATCGGCATCCTCGGCGTCGAGAAGAAGGGCGTCGAACTCTACCAGGTCACGCTCGGCGGCTCGGCCGACGAGAACACCTCGGTCGGCGAGATCATCGGCCGCGGCTTCAGCTCGGCAGAGATCACCGACGCCATCGAGCAGATCGTCGAGACCTATCTCGGCCTCCGGCTCGACAGAAACGAAAAATTCATCGACGCCTACCGCCGTGTCGGTCCCGCGCCGTTCAAGGAGGCGCTCTATGCTGGCGAAGCCAAGGCCGCTTGATCGTATCGTCGACGTCGAGGCCGGCATCGCCGCCGAAGCGGCGGGGCTCGATGCGCTCTATGGTCATCTGAAGCCGCTGGAGATCATCGAGCGGTCGGCCCGGGAATTCTTTCACGGTGAAATCGCCGCAGTTTCGTCGTTCGGGGCGGATTCTGCAGTGCTTCTGCACATGATCGCCAAGATCGACCGGACGCTGCCGGTCATCTTCCTCGACACCGGCAAGCACTTCGAGGAGACGCTCGGCTATCGCGACGCGCTGGTTGCCGATTTCGGGCTGACCGATATAAGGGTGATCACTCCCGAAGAAGCGGCGCTCGAACGGATCGATCCGACCGGTAATCTGAACGAAACCGACACCGACGCCTGCTGCGAGGTCCGCAAGGTCGAGCCGCTGGCGCGCGGCGTCGAGCCGTTCCGCGCCTGGTTCACCGGCCGCAAGCGTTTTCAGGCGACGACGCGGGCATCCTTGCCGGTGTTCGAGGCGGTCGGCTCGCGCATTCGCATCAATCCGCTGGCGCATTGGACGACATCAGACCAGGCCAACTATATGCGCGCGCATGCGCTGCGTGAGAATCCGCTGGTCGCCTATGGCTATCTCTCGATAGGCTGCTTCCCGTGCACGCAGCCGGTGCAGCCGGGCGAGGATGCACGCAGCGGCCGCTGGGTGGGGCACGCCAAGACCGAGTGCGGCATCCATTTGTCGGGGCTGGAGAAGTCGCTGACCGACGCATCGCTTTAGGGTATGTCGATATTCAGGTGAGGCTGGCCCGCGAATGGCGGCACGTACCCAAAGTACGCTCCGCTCCGGTTCTCGGAAGCCACCATTCTCGGCTCGGCCTGACCTGAATCTCAACACACCCTCGAGCGTTTTGAACTTTGGAATTTTGTGGACTTGGGAATTTCTCGATGAGTGAATCGATAGTGGAAAACGCCACCCGCCTCTGGACCCCGACAGGTTTTAGCGAGGACGAGTGGAGCCATGCCGAGAGCGCCGACGCACTGTCCGGCAATGGCCGCTTCATCCTGCCGCTGCAGGCGTTTCTCGACCTCGATCCGGCGGTGCGCCGGTCGGCGAAGGAGCGCCTCGGCGTGCTGCTTCAGCCCGGCGATCAGCTCGAAAAGATCGCGGACCTGCTCGACCAGATATCGCTGGTGGCGCTGGCCTTCCCGGCTTTCAGTGACGGCCGCTCCTTCTCCAAGGGCGAACTGCTGCGCAGCCGCTACCGTTTCGAGGGCGCGGTCCGCGCCACCGGACAGGTTCTGGTCGACCAGCTTCCGCATATGCTGCGCCTCGGCTTCGACGAGTTCGAAGTATCAAATCCAGTGTTGCTGAAACGGCTCGAGGAAGGCCGCACCGGCGGTCTGCCGCTGTCCTACCAGCCGACCGTGAAGCCGGAGGCCAAGGGTCCCAAATATTCCTGGCGGCGGGTGCGCGCCGGCTGATCTTCCCGACGGATCAGGTCGCATCTGGTCGGACCACTTTGCCGATTCAATCTTTTATTTTCGGCATCCGCCCCTTAAGATACGGCCTATTATTTCGCGATCCGAAATAAATTCGCCACCAAGGGAGGAACCGGGTATGGCTGGTAAGAAGATATTGATGCTCGTTGGCGAGTTCAGCGAGGAATACGAGATTTTCGTCTTTGAACAGGCCATGCATGCGGTCGGCCACACCGTGCATGTCGTGTGTCCCGACAAGAAGGCAGGCGATATCCTGAAGACGTCGCTGCACGACTTCGAGGGCCACCAGACCTATACGGAAAAGCTCGGCCACGACTACATCCTCAACAAGACGTTTTCCGAGGTCAATCCGGCTGAATACGATGCCGTCTATGCGGCAGGCGGGCGCGGGCCGGAATATATCCGCATCGACAAGCGCGTGCAGGCGCTGGTGCGGCATTTCCACGAGACCGGCAAGCCGATCTTCACCATTTGCCACGGCGCCCAGATCCTGATGGCGGTCGACGGCGTGCTGCGTGGCAGGGAGGTCGCGGCGCTGCAGTATTGCGAGCCGGAAGTCACGCTCGCCGGCGGCACCTATATCGATGTCGCGCCGACCGGCGCCCATGTCGACGGCAATCTGGTGTCGGCCAAGGGCTGGCCGGGGCTGGCCGCCTTCATGCGCGAATGCCTGAAAGTGCTTGGCACCGAGATCCGCCACGGCGAGATCCTGATGCGCGACGAACGCAAGGCGGCTTGAGTCGGGCCTTGGAAACCGCCGCACCTGTGGTGCGGCGGCACTACAGCGCCGCGTCCTTTTGGGACGCGCAAAGGACGCTGTAGAACTTGATTCTGCGCATGATCCTTCCGAAAATCGATTTCGATTTTCGGGTGATGCTTTTACGCAGTCATCCGCGCTTCGCGAAACGACACCAGCTTGCTGCGGCTCTCATCCCACAGCGCCAGCTTGACGCAGCGCAGGCTGTCGAGAAGCGTGACGCGGCCGATTTCGCGCAGTTCCGGATAGTCCCTCAGGACCTCCTGGAGCCGATAGCACGGCACCTTGGCGGAGAGGTGATGCACGTGATGGACGCCGATATTGCCGGTGAACCAGTTCAGCACCGGCGGCAGGTCATAATAGGACGAGCCGTGCAGGGCCGCATGCTGGAACTCCCATTCGGAGTCCTTTGCCCACTCTGTCTCTTCGAACTGGTGCTGGACGTAGAACAGCCAGATGCCGGCGGAGCCGGCGAGAACGACGATGGGCAAGTGGACAACCAGGAACGCTTCGAGGCCGACGAACCAGATGAGGGCGGCGGCCGCAACCGCGATGGCCACGTTGGTGGCCATTGACGACACCCAGGGCGTGAGGCCGCCTCGCATCATGCCGACCGGCAGTCGCTGCTCAAAGATGAAAAGCCAAATGGGGCCGAGGCCGAACATGACGAGCGGATGGCGATAGAGACGATAGGCAAGGCGGCCCCGCCAGGACATTTGCCGATATTCGGCAACAGTCAGCGTCCTGATGTCGCCCGTGCCGCGCTCATCGAGATTGCCGGCGCTGGCATGATGGGTTGCGTGGGCACGTCGCCAGCAATCGTAAGGCGTCAACGTCAGGATGCCCAGGCCGCGGCCGATCCAGTCGTCGGCGGTGCGGTTGGCGAAGAAGGAACCGTGGCCGCAATCGTGCTGGATCATGAAGATCCGCACCAGAAAGCCGGCGGCCGGAAGGATGAGGATCAGACCCCACCAATGGCCATAGGCATAGGCAGCCGAGGACAGTGCCCACAGCGTGGCAAAGGGGATGAGGGTGATGGCAAGTTCGACGGCGCTGCGCCGCCTGTCAGGTTTCTTGTAGCGCGCCAGGATCTTCAACCAGGCACGCTTGCTGTTCGCTACAGCTTCGGGGGAAATCATGTTCATCAGGAAGCATAGACGGACCATTTCGTCGCCGCAAGCCAGGCATCACGCAAAGTTACTGCGGGTAATTGTCGCGCGACGCGCAAGCTGCGGCAAAAGGCATGCCAATGACGCGCAGCGACAGGCGTGTGTGTTGTCTATCGCCGGTTGCCACCGGCGGCTACGCTGCTTTCGATGCCGTCCAGGCGGTCAAGCAATTCCCTGAAACGATCGGGAATGTCGTTCTCCGTCCGGAACGCCGGCAACGCGCGCAGAAAGTGCATCGTTGCCTCGGTGCCGAACTGGCGCCTGATGCCGGCCGCCAGCCTTTCACGTCTTTCGTCATCGTTGGGGGCGCCATTCTTACGGTCGCCGTCGTTGCGGGTCGCCATCTCAAAATCCTGTGTCGGTTTCGAAACTCTTCCAGCAGACGAATGGTTCCCCCATCGCAGCATTTTGGCAAGCAAAGCCGGTGGTTACAGTAAAATTTGAATTAATATCGAAAGGTCTCCATGATGCGTCGTCAAAAGCGCGAACGGCCTGTCCAGTATCGCTTGCCCCTTGATTTTTGGCCGCCAAACCTCGATATCGGGCACAAAATCCACATCATTTGAAATGACGGGAAACGGCGATGAGCGACCAGGCAAAAGACGAACGCGCGCCCGATGAAGCCGAGACGGCCGGGGCTGCCACCGAACACACGCAAGGCAGCGCCGACGGCGACTATGAGGCGCTTGTGCGGCTGCTGAAGGAAAACGACGAGTTGAAGGACCGCGCGCTCCGCGTCGCAGCCGAGATGGAGAATCTGCGCCGCCGTACCGCCCGTGACGTGCACGATGCACGCGCCTATGCGGTTGCCAATTTCGCCCGTGACATGCTGTCGGTATCGGACAATCTGCGCCGCGCACTGGATGCGATCCCGGCTGAGTCCAAGGCGTCAGGTGATGCCGGTTTGAAGTCACTGATCGAGGGCGTCGAACTCACCGAGCGCGCCATGCTATCGGCGCTCGAGCGGCACGGAGTGAAGAAGCTCGAGCCGGAAGGCGAGAAATTTGACCCGAATTTCCACCAGGCGATGTTCGAGGTGCCCAATCCGGAGGTGCCGGCCAACACGGTGGTCCAGGTCGTGCAGCCCGGCTATTCGATCGGCGAGCGGGTGCTGCGGCCGGCCATGGTCGGCGTTGCCAAGGGCGGTCCCAAGCATGTGGCTGGTGACGCCCCGGTCGAGCCAGGGCCGGTGAATGAGCAAGCTGAGAAGGATGCGTAAGTTAAGGGAATAGGGCAGTAGGAGCAGTAGGGGCAGTAGGGTAAAGGAGCCGTACCAATCGTCCGGCTTCGTGCTATTCATACATCCCTATTCACCCGCTCTCCTACTCCGCTATGCCCTTGAACCCGATCGAGCTTCTCGACTATGCCGGTGTCGCCGTCTTCGCGGCGACCGGTGCGCTGGCCGCTTCGCGCAAGCAGCTCGACATCATCGGCTTTCTGTTCCTGGCCAGCGTCACCGGCATCGGCGGTGGCACGTTTCGTGACGTCATCCTCAATCTGCCGGTCTTCTGGGTTACCAACTCTGGCTATGTGCTGATCTGCGCGGTGGTGGCGATGCTTGTCTTTTTCGGGGCGCACCGTCTCGAATCCCGCTGGAAATTACTGCTCTGGCTCGACGCCGTCGGCCTCGCCGCGTTTTCGGTGATGGGTGCCGCCAAGGGCCTGGCCATCACCGGCTCGCCGGCCGTGTCCGTTGTTACCGGCGTGCTCACCGCCACGTTCGGCGGGATCTTGCGCGACCTGCTGGCCGGTGAGGCTTCGGTGCTCTTGAGACCAGAAATCTATGTCACCGCCGCCCTTGCGGGCGCCATCCTGTTTACAACAGGCGATCTCGCCGGACTGCCGCCGCTCGCCTCGGGCCTGGTGGGCTTCATAGCCGCTTTCTGCGTGCGTGGCGGCGCGCTTAAGTTCGGCTGGGCCTTTCCGTCCTACAAGAGCCGGCCCGGCCGGCGGCCGGAAGATATTCCGTGAAATGAGGGCGAGTAGCGAATAGGGACAACGATCCGCAGCGAAACTCCCGCTACTCGCTACTCCCTATTCGCTACTCATTGGAATCTCAGGCGGCGAAGCGCTGGGCTTCCCCGCCATAATAGCTGACGTAGCGGGCGCCGATCTCCTTGACCGGCATCACCACGAACACGTCGACCGTCGAGAATTCGCGGTCGATGACGCAGCCGTCGCCGATGCGCGCGCCGACGCGCAGATAGCCCTTGACCAGCGGTGGCATCGCCGCGATCGCGGCCTTGGCGTTGACCGCCTCGATCGGCATCAAATCCATGGAGCAGTAGCGCCCGGCGACCGCGCGCACGTCCCAGGCCGAATTCGTGCGGCAGTGATGGGCGAGATAGGTCAGCGCTTCGGCGTGCGCCGCCGGCACGGTGCCGGGGAACGAGGCGCAACCGGTCATCACGCCGATCCCATAATGGTTGATATAGGCCCAAATACCTTGCCAGAGCGCCTCGATGGTGCGCTTCGAGCGGTATTCCGGCAAGACGCAGGAGCGGCCGAGCTCGAGGAAACGCTGGCCGGGATGGCGGGCGATAAGATTGGTCAGCTCAAACTCGCCCTCGGAATAGAAGCCGCCGGCCGCTGCCGCGATTTCCTGCCGCAACAGGCGGTAGGTGCCGACAATGCGGCGATGCTCGGGACCGGACAGCGAGGTGTCGAAGACGAGCAGATGATCACAGAGCGGATCAAAATGGTCGGCGTCGCGGCGGTCCTGCACCTGAAACAGGGTTTTCCTGGCGCCGAGCTCGTCATAGAATACCTGGTAGCGCACTTCCTGCGCGGCGGCGATCTCGGCCTCGTTGCGTGCGAGCCGCACTTCGAGGTTGCCGATACGGCCGAGCGCTTCGCCTTTTATGACGGCATCGACGTTGCGCCCAGTGAGCAAAGCACCCCTGGCGTTCGGCCGAGCGTCACATTCCGGCATAACTGTATGCACGAGTGATTCTCCTTCGAGCCATCCCTCTTGGCACGGGGATACGGCGTAGGTGCAACAGGATTGTGACAGTAACGTGATACGGCCCTGCCGGCAATACTTCGTCGGCTGGGCAACCCTTCAACCGGCTATGTTCTGCAGGTAAGCCAGGCAAGGACAGCCGGCGGATCAAGCGGCCACGTGACCCTCGACCGCATGGACAAGCGCGTCGGGGTCGAGCGGCTTGGTGACGAAGCCGCTGGCGCCATGGGCGAGCACTGCGTGGCGGGTCGTTTCCTGACTGTCCGCCGATAGCACCATGATCGGAACCGGCGACACGGCGGTTTCCTCCTCGTGCCGGCGGATGGCGGCGATCGCGTCCAGCCCGTCCATGACAGGCATGTGCAGGTCCATCAGCACCACGTCGAAGCGGTACTTGTGGTCGGTGCCGGTGATGGCCTCGACGGCGGCCTTGCCGTTGCCGACCAGTTTCACGCGATGCCCGGCCTTCAGCAGCGTGGCACGGGCAAGCATGGCGTTGATGTCGTTATCCTCGGCGATCAGCACGGACAGGCCCCGCCGCCGGCTGCCAATGGCGCGGGCGGTTGGTGCGCCGCGCTTTTCCGGCTGCGGCTGGGTGAGGGCAGGCACGCTGCTGGTCAAAAGCACGCGAAGCAACGTTTCGCCACGCACCGGCCTTGCCAGAAAGGTGGCGTAGCCGCTGGCGCGGAAGTCGCCCAGCATGCCGCGGTCGGTCGGCGCGATCAGTGTGATCGCCTCGCAATCGGCAAAGCCGCTCTGGCGAAGGCGCTTGAGCAACCTGCCGTCGCCTTCCTCCATGGCCGCATCGACCAAAAGCGCGTCGCAGCCTTCGGCGAAGGACGCTGCCTGGGCGGCGGTGGTGGCCAGATCGACCTTGCCGCCATTGGCGCGGATGGTGCGGGCGATGGCGTCGGCCTCGATGGCGTTCTTCGACAGGATCACGGCGCGCCGCCCTGACAGCGCATCCCGACGGCTCTGCGGCGGCTCGGTGGCCGATATTGCAGGGATTTCGAAGACGAATTCCGAACCCTGGCCGAACTGGCTCGACACCGAGATCGTGCCGCCCATGGCGATCACCAGGCGCCTGGAGATGGCAAGACCGAGCCCGGCGCCGCCATGCGCGCGGGTCGACGTGCCGTCAGCCTGTTCGAATTCCTCGAAGATGCGCTCCAAGTCGTCCTCGTGCAGGCCGGGACCGGTGTCGGTGACGGTGAAGCATATGCGGTCGGTGGTTTCGGTGCGGGCACGAGCGATGCTCACCAACACGCCGCCGCTGTCGGTGAACTTGATGGCGTTGCCGATGAGGTTGAGCAGCACCTGCCTGACCCTTCCAGGATCGGCTGATATCATCTGCGGCACGTCGGGTTCGACATGGCAGCCAAGGCCGATGTTCTTGGCGAAGGCACGCGCCGCCAGGAGTTCCACGATGTTGTCGGCGATCTCGCGCACCGACATTGGCTGCGGCTCGGGATCGAAGCGGCCGGCCTCGATCTTGGAATAGTCGAGCAGGTCCTCGATCAGCGCCAGCAGGGCGCTGGCCGAGGTCGAGATGGCGCCGACATAGGTCCGTTGTTGCGGCGAGAGCCCGGTGTCCGCCAGCAGCTTGGCCATGCCCATGATGCCGTTCATCGGCGTGCGGATCTCGTGGCTGACGGTGGCGAGGAAGCGCGATTTGGCCTGGCTTGCATATTCGGCTCGCTCACGGGCAGTGATCAGCGACGTTTCGGCGTGCTTGCGTGCGGTAATGTCGCGGGCGATGGCGCGATGCGAGACAGAACCGCTCTCCTTGTCGCGCACGGACAGTTCGATCCATGAGAACCAGCGCGGGCCGCTCGGTGTTCTAATGGCGACGTCGGTGGAGCTCAGGCATTCATGGTCGGAAAAAGCGGCATCGGGAACGATGCCGACGTCGATGCCGAGGTCGGCCAGGGCCCTGCCGGCAAGGTCGCGCTGGTCGGCTCCGACAAGCTCGGCGAAAACCTTGTTGGCATAGACGACGTGGCCGTCACGGTCGCGATGGACGACGAGATCGCCGAGCGCGTCGATCAGCCCGCGAAAGCGTTCCTCGCTCTCCTGCATCTCCCACACGCGGTCGGCCAGGCTCTCAACCTCGGCGCGGCTGCGCGCTGCGGTCTCGCCAAGCAGCGCAACCGCGCGGCGCGCCGTGCGCCTGGCACGCAGATGCACGGCAAGGCCTGCCATGCCAGTCGACAAAAGCCCGACGGTGATGAAGATCGGCGCGCCGGTCAGATGCGACAGGCCCGCCAGCACGACGATGGCGACGAGCATCAGGAACGGCAGGCCTTCGCGATTGGCGGCGGGCAATTCAGGCGCCAGTGGCGGCGCCGCGATATGCTGCCGGCTTGGCGCCTCCGGGCCGATCCCGTCGACGTTTTCGGCGCTCTCTGTTTCTCTGATGCCGGATTCCGTGACCATGCGGAAACCCTTGCCAGACAGAGATTATGGAAAATTGCCGCGGATCGTTCGAATTTTAGCGGTCGCGCGTTTTTTGCCTCTCCGCTCCTGAAGCGCGTCGCGTTTGGCCGGCCTCATGCGAGGCGCTTCAGGTAGCTGTTTTTATGCATGCCGTTATCGCAAACCGCTGCAGGCCCGAGGGCATGCTTTTTGCTCGACATGCATTAAAAAAGGAAGAGCTCACATGTCCACCACCACGCGACCGCGGACCTTGCCCTCGACGATATCGTGCGCGGCGTCGATGATGCCATCGAAGCCAATGGTCGTGGACAGGTTGGCGAGCTTCTGGAGGTCGAGGTCCGTGCCGATGCGGCGCCACGCCTCCATGCGGACCGTTTTTGGCGCCATCACCGAATCGATGCCGAGCAGACAAACGCCGCGCAGGATGAACGGGGCGACGCTCGTCGGCAGATCCATGCCGCCGGCCAGGCCGCAGGCGGCGACGGCGCCGCCATAGGAGGTCATCGAAAGGACGTTGGCCAGGGTGTGACTGCCGACCGCGTCGACGCCGCCGGCCCAGCGTTCCTTGGCGAGCGGCTTTGCCGGCTGGACAAGCTCGTCGCGCGAAATCACCTCCAAAGCACCCAGGTCGGTCAGGTAGGAACTTTCAGCGCTGCGGCCGGTCGAGGCGACGACGTGATAGCCGAGGCTGGACAGAATCGAAACCGCGACCGAGCCGACGCCGCCGGCCGCGCCCGTCACCACGACGGGGCCACGTTCGGGCACGATGCCGTGCCGTTCCAGCGCGATAACGCAAAGCATGGCGGTGTAACCTGCCGTGCCGACCGCCATCGCATCATGCGGGCTCATGCCCTGGGGCAGCGGCACCAGCCAGTCGCCCTTGACACGGGCGCGCTCGGCATAGGCGCCAAAATGCGTCTCGCCGACGCCCCAGCCGTTCAATATGACCTTGTCTCCCGTGCGCCAGTCGGCATGGGAGGACGAGATGACGGTGCCGGCGAAATCAATGCCCGGCACCAGCGGCCAGCGGCGGATCACCGGCGCCTTGCCGGATATGGCGAGACCGTCCTTGTAGTTCACCGTCGTCGCCTCTACGGCGACGGTGACATCGCCTTCCATCAGGTCGGCTTCAGTAAGGTCGGTGATCGCGACCGACTGCTTCTTCTCGGCGTCGCGCGAAACGAGGATGGCTTTGAAGGTTTCGGGCATGTCTTCTCCTCGGGCTTCTTGAATGGGACACTGTATGGCGGCAGAAGGCCAGGTCAATCGCTTGAGGGCTTGGCCTCACGCCGCCAACCAATGAGTTCGTCGAGGACGACCACCACCGCGCCGACTGCGATGAAGGCGTCGGCGAGGTTGAAGATGGCGAAGGACCATATTGGGGTGTGAAACAGGATGTAGTCGATCACGTGACCATAGGTAACGCGGTCGAACAGATTGCCGAGCGCGCCGCCGACGATCAGCGCAAAGCCGATGCGGGTAAGCACGTGGCCGGGCGGAGTGCGGGCCGCGAGATAGAGCACGAAAGCGACGACGAAAGCGGCGATGACCACCAGGCCGGTGTCACCGAAGGACGAAAACATCGAGAAGGCGATGCCGGTGTTGTAGGTGCGATACAATGCCAGGAACGGGACAAGATCGACCTTTTCCTGAAAAGGGAGGCCGGTCTCGACCAGATATTTCACCCACTGGTCGAGCGTCACTGCGGCGGCGACCAGCACGACGTAGGGCAACCAGGATTTTGCCGTTGGGGATTTCACCGTTCGGGATGTCACGGTCAGGCGCCCTCCGGGGCAAGTTTCAGCGCGCCGCGCCGGATCTCGAACAGCATGATGCCGGTGGCCACAGCGAGATTGAGCGAATCGGCCCGACCGGACTGTGGAATCCGCAGCAATCTGTCGCAGCTTTCGGCCAGGCTTTCGGGCAGGCCCTGCTGTTCGTTGCCCATCAGCAGCAGCACCGGGCGTTTGGAAAAGTCGACCGAACGGTAATCGACCGCACCCTTCAGATGTGTGCCGGCAACCAGGCCAGGAAAGCTTTTTCGCCAGGCAAGGAAGGCTTCCGGCGTCGCCTTGGCCACCGGCACGGCGAAGATCGAGCCCATCGTGGCGCGCACGGTCTCGACGGAAAAAGGATCGGTGGTCTCGCCGACCAGGATGATGCCCTTGGCGCCGACGGCATCGACGGTGCGGATGACGGTACCGAGATTGCCGGGGTCGCGCACGCGATCGAGCGCCACCCAGACATCGCCGTCTTGAGCGCGGATGTCCTTCAGCGGCAGGAACTTTTGCGAAAAGACGCCGACCACCATTTGCGGGTTGTCGCGGCGGGTGATGGCGACGAGCACTTTTTCCGAAACTTCGAGCACGGTGCCGCCGGCGGCAACCGTGCGTGCCGCGACTTTTTCGACCGCCGTGTTGCCGCGTCCGGCTTTGGCGAAGACCAGCGTCCGGATCGACCAGCCGAGGTCGAGCGCGTCGATGACCAGCTTCAGCCCCTCGGCCATGAATGCGTTCTGCTGGTCGCGGTATTTCTTCAGCGAGAGCGCCTTGATGTCCTTGATCAACGGATTGGCAAGGCTGGTGACTTCCTTCACCTGCCCTGGCGGGCCGGCGTGCCGCTCGCTCATTCAGGCCACCCAGCGCGAGAACAGCGAGGTGGACAGCGCCCGGCCGGCGGATTTCTCGCGGATAATCAGTTCGCCGGATTCGACCGTGCCGCCCATGCCGGCAAAAGTGTCGCGCATCAAGGCATGGATGGCGAAGAAGGAAGCGCGGATCGAATAGGCGGTCAGCACGACAGCGAGCGGCTTCGGCGTCAGGATCGAGCGGCAGAGGTCGGTCAGAGCCGGCAGATCCTCGAACAATTGCCAGACCTCGCCCCTGGGGCCACGGCCATAGGCGGGCGGATCGAACAGGACGATGTCGTAACGGCTGCCTCGGCGCTCCTCGCGCTCGGCGAATTTTAGGGCGTCGTCGACGATCCAACGGATCGGCTTTTGCGACAGGCCCGCCATCTCCTGGTTCTCCCTGGCCCAGCCGATCGCCTTCTTGGAAGCATCGACATGGGTGACCTCGGCGCCAGCGCGCGCCGCCACCAGCGAGGCAAGGCCGGTATAGCCGAACAGATTCAGCACTTTGACCGGCCGCTTCGCCGCCGCGATCAGCCCGGCCATGTGATCCCAGTGCGAGGCCTGCTCGGGGAACACGCCGACATGGCGAAACGAGGTGAAGCGGCCGAGATATTCGATGCCGTCATGCTTCATTGGCCAGGTTTCGCCGAGCGGCGTCCTGGGGAAACGCCAGCGGCCGATGCCTTCCTCGTCGGTGTCGCCGGTGAAAATGGCGTCGGCGCGGTCCCAGTCTTTGGCCGGCAACGCTTTTTGCCAGATCGCCTGGCCTTCGGGCCGAACGATGCGATGGGGGCCGTACTGCTCGAGCTTCTGTCCGGCACCGCTGTCGAGCAACGCGTAGTCGGCGTTGGGCGCGACTTCGAGGATCAGCGGCAGGTATTCGGCGGGCAGGGCGCCGTCGCGGCGGGAAAGGACGCGCGGCGCGGCTATCGGCTCGGTGCGGTTGCCCGATGCGCCGGTTCCGCGCGGTTCCGTCCCGCCCTTTGCGAGCTGATGCGAGCGGCTGTCGCGGCGTTTGTCGCGAAAAGGTTTCAAGAAGCGCATCTCCTGGGCGACGTGGCCCGCTTCTGCCACAGCACATTCACCGGCGCAACAAACGCAGTCGCCGGACATTTCCGAAACGGTCAGCTGCGCCTGATGAAGAGCAGGGCGGCAACCAGCGATACGAAGCCGACGGCCTTGAAGCCGGCGACGATCATATGGCCGGTTTCCCAACGCAGCCGGATCGCTTCGAAATTCTCCGGAATCGGCCCAGGCACCCAGGTGGCCAGAATATCGTTCGCCGGCTTGACGAGAGCAAACCACATCGCAAGAGACACCGCATAGAGTACGGCAGCGGCCAACGCGTACCAGAACGCCGGTCGGTCATTGCGCAGCATCCAAGCGAGCAGTCCCGGACAGCCGATCGCGGCCAGGTCCAGTGGCGCGCCAATGACGGCAAACAGCTGGAACTGGGCGTTGAAGACAGTCGTCTCGCGCCAGAGAGAAGGCGACCATTTCGTCAGCCGAGGAGTTGATTCCAGGACATGGGCGAAGGATGGCCCAAGGCTGAGCGCCGCGACAACGGCGGCCAAGATGGACCAGAACAACAGGAACCCGCGTATCTCCATAACGTCCGAACAACGGGGTGACGCCGGAGACGTTCCGAAGGGAAGGGAGTAGGGGAGTAGGGGAGTAGGGGAGTAGGGCAGTAGGGGAGTAAGAATAAGTGACCAGGAAAAATACAACTGGCACGAAGCCGCACGGTTAGTACTGCTTCCCCTACTCCCCTACTCCCC